>NZ_JBHVEE010000069.1:0-50170 GCF_042802415.1 Streptomyces sp. NPDC057486
TTCTTGAGCTTGACCGTCCAGAGCTTGCTGTCCTTGGTGTCGACAGACTCCGCGTTGACCATCACGAGCTTGCCGGAGGGGTCGTAGTCGACCAGCTGCGAGAAGATCGCGTCGGTGACGATGCTGCCGTTCGACTCCATCGTGTTCGCCGGCTGCAGCGGGTTCTGCGGCTCACCGACCTCGACGGAGAAGATGCCGTTGGCGTTGACAGCGCCCTTGCCGCTGTCACTCCCCTTGCCCTTGCCGCTGTCGTCGCCGCCACCACAGGCGGTCGCAGCCAGGGCGATGATGGCCGCTCCCGCGACCCACTTGGCGCTCTTGGCACCACGCATGGGTTTCCTCCTCATGAGTCCACTTTTGACTGCAAGAAAGGCACTGGCGTGATACACCGACACCCCTGACGGTGATCGTTTCAGTGCCTCGAGTGTGCTCGTGAGTCGGCACTCCCCACAGTGCGTGACCCATTGACCCGAGCTCAATGGAGCCAACTATTAAGTACGCCCGGGCTGTAAACCACACTTAAAGGGTCTCGGTTTGACAACATCGACCCGGCCCGGTTGACCGAAATCCGGACAAAGCGATCCCAGACAGACACCCGCGAAACGGACCGTTAACACATGTTCCGGAGAGCGACGCCCGATATCCGGACACCCCGGGCAGGAAATCGAGTTGACGAAAAGCCCGGGCCCCCACAGTGTCTGCGAGGGCCCGGGCCCGGTGTCAATGGGTCCTACGAGGTCAGCGCTTGGCGCGCGACGCGGCGCGGCCGCGCTCCTTCTGGTCGAGGACGACCTTGCGGATACGCACGGTCTCCGGGGTCACCTCGATGCACTCGTCCTCGCGGCAGAACTCCAGGGACTGCTCCAGGGAGAGCTTGCGGGCCGGAACCACGTTCTCCGTGGTGTCCGCGGAGGCCGCACGCATGTTGGTGAGCTTCTTCTCCTTGGTGATGTTCACGTCCATGTCGTCCGCGCGGGAGTTCTCGCCGATGATCATGCCCTCGTAGACCTCGGTGCCGGCCTCGGTGAAGATGACACCGCGCTCCTGGAGGTTCACCATCGCGAACGGGGTCACGGAACCCGCGCGGTCGGCGACCAGCGAACCGTTGTGGCGGGTGCGCAGCTCGCCGAACCACGGCTCGTGGCCCTCGAAGATGGAGTGCGCGATGCCCGTGCCACGGGTCTGGGTCAGGAACTCCGTACGGAAGCCGATGAGGCCGCGGGACGGGACGATCCACTCCATGCGGACCCAGCCCGAACCGTGGTTCGTCATGGTCTCCATGCGGCCCTTGCGGGTCGCCATCAGCTGCGTGATCGCGCCGAGGTGCTCCTCGGGGGAGTCGATCGTCATGCGCTCGATCGGCTCGTGCGTCTTGCCGTCGATCTGCTTGGTGACGACCTCAGGCTTGCCGACCGTGAGCTCGAAGCCCTCACGGCGCATCTGCTCGACGAGGATGGCCAGCGCGAGCTCACCGCGGCCCTGGACCTCCCAGGCGTCGGGGCGCTCGGTGTCCAGGACGCGGAGCGAGACGTTACCGATCAGCTCGCGGTCGAGGCGGTCCTTCACCTGACGGGCGGTGACCTTGTGGCCCTTGCCGCCCTTGCCGACGAGCGGCGAGGTGTTCGTACCGATGGTCATCGAGATGGCCGGCTCGTCGACCGTGATCAGCGGCAGCGCGACCGGGTTCTCGGGGTCGGCCAGCGTCTCGCCGATCATGATGTCCGGGATACCGGCGATGGCGCAGATGTCGCCCGGGCCCGCCTTCTCGGCCGGCTTGCGGGTGAGCGCCTCGGTCATCAGCAGCTCGGTGATGCGGACGTTGGACATCGTGCCGTCACGCTTGATCCAGGTGACGCTCTGGCCCTTGCGCAGCTCGCCCTGCTCGACGCGGCAGAGCGCGATACGACCGAGGAAGTTGTCGGCGTCCAGGTTGGTGACGTGGGCCTGCAGCGGGGCCTCGTCGTCGTACTCCGGGGCCGGGACGTGGGACAGGATCGTGGAGAAGAACGGCTCCAGGTTGTCGCTGTCGGCCGGGACGGTGCCGTCCTCCGGCTTGGTCAGCGAGGCGACGCCGTCACGGGCGCAGGCGTAGACGATCGGGAACTCGATCTGGTCCTCGTCCGCGTCCAGGTCCAGGAACAGGTCGTACGTCTCGTCGACGACCTCGGCGATCCGGGAGTCCGGGCGGTCCGTCTTGTTGATGCAGAGGATGACCGGCATCTTCGCGGCGAGCGCCTTGCGCAGCACGAAGCGGGTCTGCGGGAGCGGGCCCTCGGAGGCATCGACGAGCAGCACGACCGCGTCCACCATCGAGAGACCGCGCTCGACCTCGCCGCCGAAGTCGGCGTGGCCGGGGGTGTCGATGATGTTGATCGTGATCGGGTCCCCGCCGTCCTTGGGGTGATATTTCACCGCCGTGTTCTTGGCGAGGATCGTGATGCCCTTCTCACGCTCCAGGTCGTTCGAGTCCATCATGCGGTCGTCGAGGTGCTCGGCGGCGTGCGCGGCGAAGGCGCCGGCCTGCTTGAGCATGGCATCGACCAGCGTGGTCTTGCCGTGGTCGACGTGGGCGACGATGGCTACGTTACGGATGTCGTGGCGCGTGGGCATGGGTGGCTTGCGCTTCTCTCGGATCGTGGGATCAGGCGTCTTAGTCGGTCTCAAGTCCTCGTACGCCCGCCGGGCGGACGCGCCACGGCTACCCCCCATGGTACGGGGCTGACGCCGTAGCGGCTTCCCGGGCAAGGGTTACCGGCCGCTCACGGACGGCGACCGGAGCCGTCGGCTGCGCGGGCCGCGGCGGGCGCCGTTCGCGCCGGACGCCTGGTCACAGCCGACCACTCCGGCACCCGAAACACTTCAGTTCGCCACATGTCCGACGGTCTGCCCGCCCTCCGCTCCCCCGCCGCGGAGGAGCGGAAATCGGCCTCGTCCAGCCGGAGGGTGCTGTACGCCACATACCCGCTGTCCGGCCGCCCGGGCGGGGCCCCTGTCCGCCGTCCTCCGGGCCGGAGCCGTCGCCCCGCCCGTCGACGCGGCGGCAGCCCACCGTCCTCGCGCCCCGTGTTTCTGCCCCCGTGGTCATGTCTTCCGGTGAATTTCACCGACGGTCTCGGACACGCTCCCGGCCGGGGGCCGCTCGCCGCGGCAGCAGTCGAGCGACTTCGGCGGGGAGGGGATGCGCAGCGGTGGGGGTGTCCGCGCATTGATTGCCCGGGTCAACAGGTAGGCACGACCTTGCCCGCCGAGTGCCTCGGCGGGCAAGGGAATTGAGCCAGTTCTGAGCTTCTGCTGCGGCCCTGACCTGCTATTTCTTACGATTCGCGGGGGGTCCTGCCGCTTGCGGCTTCTTGAAACCGATGTCCTGGTAGTGCGGGACTCCGAAGCCGAAGGCGCCGACATTCGCGAGCTTCTTGTCGGTGGCCACGAGCTGTGGGCGCTGATACAGCGGAATCGATCCTGCAGCCGCCCAGATCCGGGCGTCCGCCTGCTTCATCAGGTCCTGGGCAGTTCCCTCGTCGAGTTCGGAGACCGCCTGGTCGAAGAGCTGGTCGATGTGGTCCGTACCGACGCGGGTGTAGTTCTGCTCGACGAGCAGCGAACCGTCGGTGGCGGGGACCGGCTTGGCGAAGATCGGCCGGTCGTCGGTGGCCGGGTAGGCGGTGGCGGGCCAGGAGTACAGCGCCAGGTCGTAGTCGCCGGACGCGACATGGTCCTTGAAGTAGCTGGCGTCCGAGACCTTGATGATCTCGGTGCGGATGCCGACCGCGTCGAGCATGGCCGAAATCTTCTCCCCCACGGTCCGCAACGACTCCGAGCCGGGTCCGGACGGCAGGACGAAACGCAGGGTCAACGACTTGCCGTCCTTGCCGAGGGGGCCGCGGGCGGAGTCGGCGGCCCCCGCCGGGGCCGCCGGAGCCGCAGTCCCGGCGGGGGCGTAGGCGCCTGCGGCGCCGCCCGGCCCGCGTTCCTGGGCCGTGACCTTCTCCCGGGTGCCCTCGGCAGGGCGGGCGTCGGCGTGCGCGTCCGAGAAGGTTCCGGCCTGGCGCAGCAGTGCGGCGCTCTGGACGGCGGCGGCCGGAGCGGGGGCGAGGACGCGGCCGAATCCTTCGTCGTCACCCGGCTTGTTGTCGCTGCCGGACTTCGCCGCCTTCTCGTCCTTCGCGGTCTTGTCCGCCTTCTCCTCGGCCGACTTGCCCTTCGTCTTCTCGCCCTCGCTGCCCGCCTTCGTGCCGTCGGGCTTCTTCGCCGCGCCGTCCCGGGTCCAGCCGGCGTCCGCCAGCAGCGCCTGCGCCGCCTTGGTGTCCTGGTCGCCGAGCACGTCACTGCTGTCGTGGTAGCCACGCTGTCCGGCCACTGCCAGGTGACTGCCGAGCGGGGCGGCGGGCAGGCCGAGCGGGCTCAGTACGGCGTCGGCGATCTCCTGGCGGTTCAGGGCCCGGGCGACCGCGCGACGCACCCGGTTGTCGGCCAGTGGCCCGGACTCGCCGTTCAGCGCGAGCTGGGTGTAGGCGGGCTCCAGCGACTTGCGGAGGACATAGGCGCGCAGCCCGTCCTGCTCGGAGGCGTACACCTCGGCGGCCGCCCTGGTCTTCTCCCTGGCCGCCCGGGCGACCGCCGCCGCGTTCTCGTCCGAGCCGTGCGCCACGGCCCAGGAGCGCATCGCGGCAGCCGGGCCGTTCTCCCAGCCGGGGCCGTGGGTGAGCGGCTGCCCGTTGCCTCCCTTGTCCCGTCCCGCCGCCACGATCCGGTGCGCCGCCGCCGCGTCGACATCGGCGATGTCGACCTTGCCCTCGACCAGCGCCGCGGTGCGGTCCTTCGGCTTGACCGCGCGGAAGACGATCGAGTCGAGCTTCGCCTGGCCACCCCACCAGCGCGGGTTGCGGACCAGCGTGATGGCGCCCTTCCCCTGATCCACGCTGCGCAGCTGAAAGGGGCCTGCGGTGGCCTTGAGCGTGGTCCGCGCTCCGTCGTTGAAGGCGTTCGGGGAGCCGGTCACCTCCTTGGGGTACAGCGGGGAGAACAGGGAGCGCCAGTCCCCGTACGGCTTGGCGAAGGTGACCCGGACCTCCAGGTCGTCGGCGCCGCGCTCGATCCGTTCGATCCGCTCGTAGCCGGCGTTGCGGGCGGTCCAGAACGCCGAGTCCTTGCCGCTGAGCGCCCGCCACTGGGCGACGAAGTCGGGGACTCCGATGTCCCGGCCGTCGCTCCAGACCGCCTGCTGGTTGAGCCGGTAGAGCACGACCTGCTTGGGTTCGCGCTCGACGACCTCTGCGGATTTCAGGTAGTCCGTGTTCATCCGCGGGGTGCCCTTGGCGTCGAGCGGGAAGAGCGTCGGCAGCAGCGCCCCGGTGATGCGTGTGGTGGTGGCGTCGGCGTCCGCCTGGAAGGCGTTGAAGGTCGCGGGCATCGCGTCGATCGCCCAGTTGACCGTGCCGCCCTCGGCGACCTGGCCCCGGCCCGCGGGGGCCACGTCCTGCGGAACGGCGATGGCTGCGGTGGCGTCCTCGTCCGAACTGCCGCACCCGGCGAGCGCCGGGATCGTGAGCACGCCCGCGACAAGGAGCGCGAGCGAGCGGCGCTTTCGGACTGTCCCGCGCGGGACGCCGACGTGGGACATGGCTGATACCTCCGGGGCCGGCCCGGCCCACCCGTACGCGAATGGACCAGATTGTGCGTATTTAGTGGCATTGAATGCTGATCACACTGGTTCCGCTCATCCAATGAAGGCGCCCACGCGCGCGAGACGGCGCAGACACGGCGCTCGGCCCGCGAACCTCACCCGGGCGGCGGAGCACCGCGCGAAGACGGGGCGGCCCGCTCCCTTCCCAAAGGGCATGTGACGCGCGACACTCGCATGCGCATGAGCATTGCCACCCGCGACCGCGGAGGTGAGAGCAAGTCATGTCACTGCAGGACGAGTTGACTGCTGTTCAGCACTGCCTCGACGACCTGGTCCGCACCGTCGGACGGCTGGAGCGGAGCCTTGCGCAGCTGCGCGCGGCCGACACCGGTCCGCAGCCGCCCGGACCCGCCGCCGGCACCGATCCCGTCGACGGCGTCATCACGATCACCGAGGCGCCGTACGACGCCAGCCTGTGGACGGACTCGGACGACGAGGGTCTGGGCGTCCGCGGCAGGCACGCCCCCTAGGAGAGTTCCTTGGCCACCGGCACAGCACCAGGTACGGAACCATCTCGACGCAAGGACCCCGCGCGGCGCGGCGCACCCGCCACCCGGCCGACCGGCGTGCACGACGCCTCGCGGGCCGCCATCGCCGCCCGCCATCTGCGGACCGACCGCTGGTGGCTGGCGCCCGCGGTCACCGCGGGCGGGCTCCTCGCCTTCATCGTCTACTCGACCTGGCGGGCCTTCTCGAACGCCGACTACTACGCCGCCCCCTATGTGTCGCCGTTCTACTCGCCCTGTCTGGCGGAGAACTGCGCCCCCATGCGGCACGGCCCGAACTGGGAAATCCTCGGCAGCTGGTGGGGCCTCTCACCCGCCCTGCTGATCCTGATCTTCCCGCTCGGCTTCCGGCTGACCTGCTACTACTACCGCAAGGCCTACTACCGGGGCTTCTGGGCCTCACCCCCGGCCTGCGCGGTCGCCGAGCCCCACACGACGTACACCGGCGAGACCCGCTTCCCGCTGATCATGCAGAACATCCACCGGTACTTCTTCTACGCCGCGGTGCCGGTCGCCGGAATCCTCACGTACGACACCGTGCTCTCCTTCCGTGACGAGCACTACGCCTGGGGCCACATGGGCCTCGGCTCCCTGATCTTCCTCATCAACATCACGCTGATCTGGGCGTACACCCTGTCCTGCCACTCCTGTCGCCACATCATCGGCGGCCGGCTGCGGCACTTCTCCAAGCACCCCGTGCGCTACCGGCTGTGGGGCTGGGTGGGCCGGCTGAACGCCCGGCACATGCTCCTCGCCTGGGCCTCCCTGATCAGCGTGGCGGTCGCCGACTTCTACGTGTATCTCGTGGCCTCCGGCGCCTTCGACGATCCGAGGTTTTTCTGAATGACTGAGCTCGAACGGCAGCAGTGGGACGTCGTCGTGGTCGGTGCCGGAGGCGCCGGGCTGCGCGCCGCCATCGAGGCGCGGGAGCGCGGGGCCCGTACCGCGGTCATCTGCAAATCGCTCTTCGGCAAGGCACACACGGTCATGGCGGAGGGCGGCATTGCCGCCTCCATGGGCAATGTGAACTCCGGGGACAACTGGCGGGTGCACTTCCGCGACACCATGCGCGGCGGGAAGTTCCTCAACCAGTGGCGGATGGCGGAGCTGCACGCCAAGGAGGCGCCGGACCGGGTCTGGGAGCTGGAGACCTGGGGGGCGCTCTTCGACCGTACGCCGGACGGAAAGATCTCCCAGCGCAACTTCGGCGGCCATGAGTATCCACGGCTCGCCCATGTCGGGGACCGTACCGGCCTCGAACTGATCCGCACCCTCCAGCAGAAGATCGTCTCGCTGCAGCAGGAGGACCACCGCGAGCACGGCGACCACGAGGGCCGCCTGAAGGTCTTCCAGGAGTGCACCGTCACGCGGGTGCTCAAGGACGGCGGGCGGGTCAGCGGGACCTTCTGCTACGAGCGCGAGTCCGGCCGCTTCTTCGTCCTCGAGGCGCCCGCGGTCGTCCTCGCCACCGGCGGCATCGGCAAGTCCTTCAAGGTCACGTCGAACTCGTGGGAGTACACCGGCGACGGCCACGCCCTCGCGCTGCTGGCGGGCGCGCCCCTGCTGAACATGGAGTTCGTACAGTTCCATCCGACCGGCATGGTCTGGCCCCCGTCGGTGAAGGGGATCCTCGTCACCGAGTCGGTGCGCGGCGACGGCGGGGTGCTGCGCAACTCCGAGGGCAAGCGGTTCATGTTCGACTACGTCCCCGATGTGTTCAAGGAGAAGTACGCGCAGTCGGAGGAGGAGGGCGACCGCTGGTACGAGGACCCGGACCACAACCGCCGCCCGCCCGAGCTGCTGCCGCGCGACGAGGTCGCCCGCGCCATCAACTCCGAGGTGAAGGCGGGCCGCGGCTCACCGCACGGTGGCGTCTTCCTGGACGTGTCCACCCGGATGCCGGCCGAGACGATCCGGCGGCGGCTGCCCTCGATGTACCACCAGTTCAAGGAGCTGGCGGATGTCGACATCACGGCGGAGGCGATGGAGGTCGGCCCGACCTGCCACTACGTGATGGGCGGGATCGCCGTCGACTCGGACACCGCGGCAACCGTCGCCGTGCCCGGTCTGTTCGCGGCGGGCGAGGTCGCCGGCGGTATGCACGGATCCAACCGGCTCGGCGGCAACTCCCTCTCCGACCTGCTGGTCTTCGGCCGACGCGCCGGACTGCACGCCGCCGAGTACGCGAGCGGGATCGGTGAACCGCCGGTGGTGGACGAGGAACAGATCGACGCGGCGGCGGCGGAGGCACTGCGTCCGTTCAGCGCCGAGGAGCCTGACGCCGCCGGGGGGCCGGCGGAGAATCCGTACACCCTCCACCAGGAACTCCAGCAGACGATGAACGACCTGGTCGGCATCATCCGGCGGGCACCCGAGATGGAACAGGCGCTGGAGAAGCTCGCCGAGCTGCGGATACGGGCGCGCCGCGCCGGGGTCGAGGGCCACCGCCAGTTCAACCCGGGCTGGCACCTCGCCCTGGACCTGCGGAACATGCTGCTCGTCAGCGAGTGCATCGCCCGCGCCGCGCTGGAACGCACGGAGAGCCGCGGCGGTCACACCCGCGAGGACTGTCCGACGATGGAGCGCTCCTGGCGGCCGGTCAATCTGCTCTGCCGGCCGTCCGACGACGGCGCCCTGCCGCTGGACGGCCGGATCGAACTCGTACGGAAGACGACCGAACCCATCCGACCGGACCTGCTCTCCCTCTTCGACAAGGAGGAGCTGGTCAAGTACCTCGCCGAAGAGGAGCTGTACGAGTGAGCAGCTACGAAGCCCGGTTCAGGGTCTGGCGCGGCGACGCCGACGGCGGTGACCTGCAGGACTTCTCGGTCGAGGTGAATGACGGCGAGGTCGTCCTCGACATCATCCACCGGATCCAGTCCGGTCAGGCGGGCGATCTGGCGGTGCGCTGGAACTGCAAGGCGGGCAAGTGCGGTTCGTGCAGCGCGGAGATCAACGGACGGCCACGACTGATGTGCATGACCCGTATGTCGGTGTTCGACCGGGACGAGACGATCACCGTCACTCCGCTGCGGGCGTTCCCGGTGATCCGCGATCTGGTGACGGACGTGACCTTCAACTACACCAAGGCACGGGAGGTGCCCGCCTTCGTACCGCCGGAAGGCGTGAAGGCGGGCGACTACCGGATGCAGCAGGTCGATGTGGAGCGTTCGCAGGAGTTCCGCAAATGCATCGAGTGCTTTCTCTGCCAGGACACCTGCCATGTGGTGCGCGACCACGAGGAGAACAAGGCGGCGTTCGCCGGACCGCGCTTCCTGATGCGGGTCGCCGAGCTGGACATGCACCCCTTGGACGCCGCCTCCGAAGCGGGACTCGACCGGAAGGCGACGGCGCAGGAGGAGCACGGGCTGGGCTACTGCAACATCACGAAATGCTGTACGGAGGTGTGCCCCGAGCACATCAAGATCACGGACAACGCGCTGATCCCGCTGAAGGAGCGCGCGGTGGACCGCAAGTACGACCCGCTGGTGTGGCTGGGGAACAGGATCCGACGGCGGGAGGCTCCCTGATGCCGGTCAGCCGAGCAGCTTGACGATCGCCTCGGTGGTGTCCGTCTCGCCGAGCCTCGGGAAGATCTTCTCGATGCTGTTGGTGTGGGAGCCGCCGTCCATGTCGGTGACCGCGTCCGTGACGACGGTGACGTGGTAGCCGTGCTCGTGCGCGGCCCGGGCGGTGGACTCGACGCCGATGCTCGTCGCGACTCCCGTCACCACGACCTGGGTGACGCCGCGGCGGCGCAGCTGAAGGTCGAGATCGGTGCCGTGGAAGGCGCCCCACTGCTGCTTGGTGACCACGGCGTCGCCCTCGCGCGGGCCGAGCTCGGGGACGATCTCGGCCCAGTCGGCGGCGGGCTGCCCGGAGCGCCGGGGGCCCTCGGTACGGCCGGGGGCGCCGCCGGTGACACGGACCAGGACGACGGGGAGACCCTTGGCCCGGAAGGCGTCGGCGAGGGTCGCGGAGTTGGCGACGACGTCGGCCGCCGGATGGGCGGTTGGCAGGCCGACAATGCCCTTCTGGAGATCGACGACGACCAGGGCGGTCTTCGCGTCCAGGGTGGTGGCGGTCATGGTGGAGCTCCTTGCTCGGTTCTTGTCGGTGGGTGTCGGTGAGAGGTGCGCAGTGCGCGGTCGGTGACGGTCAGCACGATCAGCAGCAGGCCGAGCACGGCCGAGACCGCTGCCATCAGATGGAGTCCGCCGTCGCTCGGCGACTGCCCGTAGGCGAGGGCGATCAGGCTGGACGCAGTGATGGCCCCTATGTACTGGGCGGTGCGCTGGAGTCCGGCGGCGGAGCCGATGCTCTCCGGTGGTGCGTGCGTCTGGACAGCGGCCTGGTTGCTCGTACCGATCAGCCCCTGCGGTATGCCGAAGCAGGCTCCGGCGAGCAGCAGCAGGGCGAGCGGGGTGGAGCCGGAGAGGAACACCATCATCGCGGCGCCGACGGTCAGCAGGACGCAGGCCAGTGTGAGCGGGCCGCGGATGCCCTTCGTGCGGGCTCCGAGCAGCGAACAGACCAGGGCGGCGACCGACATCGGCAGCATCAGCAGTCCGGTGTGCCCGGAGGAGTAGCCGCGTACCTCCTCCAACCACTGTGTGTATCCGTACATCACGCAGTAGATCAGCAGATAACTCAGCCCGTGCCGCAGATACGTGCGGGCGAGCGCGGCGTTTCCCGCCAGCATCCGCAGATCGATGAAGGGCTGCGGGCGGCGCAGCTGCCACCACGCCAGGGCCGCGCTCAGCACGGCGAAGGGGCCGAGCAGCCACCACACCGGGTGGGCGAGATCGAGCAGGAAGAAGACCAGCACGGTCAGGGCGGTGGAGAAGAGGCCGATGCCCAGCGGATCCACGTCGGGGCGGGGCGCACGGCCGTCCGCGGCGCGCGTGCGCGGCGGATCCGCCGGGATCCAGAGCAGCGCGGCGCCCAGCGCGATCAGGGCGACGGGCACATTGACGGCGAAGATGCCGCGCCAGCCGACCACCATGACGAGCAGCCCGCCGAGCGTCGGCCCCACGGCCGCGCTGCCGAGCGCGGCGAAGGAGAGCCGGGCCAGGACGGGACGCGGGGTGGCGCGGCCGACCCGGGCGGACTCGTCGCGCAGGACTGCCATGGCGGCCGGGTAGGCGGCCGACGTACCGATGCCGAGCAGCAGCCGGGACGCGATCAGCCAGCCGAAACTCGGCGCCAACGCCCCGACCAGGCCGGATGCGATGACGACGACCAGACCGGCGAGGAAGACACGGCGCGGGCCGAGGGCGTCGGCGAGCTTGCCGAGAACGGGCTGGGCCACAGCGCTGGCGAGGTACAGGACCGAGATGAGCCACGCGATGTCGGCGGCACCGATGCCGAAGTGATGCCCGATCGCCACCAGGGCGGTGGAGATCATGGTGGTGTTGAGCGGGTTGAGCACGGAGCCGAGGAGCAGCGGGGCGGTGAGGCGGGCGCTGAAGCCGGGGACGGCGGCGGCCGGGCCGGGGGCTGCGGCGGCGGCCGGGCCGGGCGCGGGTGCGGTGGCGGCGGCCGGGCCGGAGGCCGCTTCCGGTGCCGGCCGGTCGCCGGCCGCCCGTAGTGGTATCGGTTCGCAGGCGGTCACTTCTCGACCAGGCGGTCGAGGAGGGCCGTGGCCTCGGCGACGGTGCGGCGCTCGTCGCCGTCGAGTCCGGCCGCAATCGCTTCGGCCAGCCAGTTGTGCTTGGCGGCCCGGACGGCGTCGAGCGTGGTGCGGCCGGATCCGGTGATGGACACGACCGACTTCCTGCCGTCGGCGGGATCGGCGGCCCGCTCGACGAGCCCCTGGCTCTCCAGCGCGCCGAGGGTCAGCCGCATGGACTGGGGCCGTACGTACTCCGCGCGGGCCAGCCCGGCCGTGGTGTCCGGACCTTCCCGGTCCAGCCGCGACAGCACCGAGCGCTGGGTGGGGGTGAGCAGGCTGTCCGACGAACTGGTGCGCAGCCGCCGCAGCAGCCGGTTGACGACGGAGACAAGCTGCGTCGCCACCTGCTCGGCGCCCAGCTCGAGGGGTGCGTCTTCGGACGATGTCGGTTCCCGCATATCCCCAAGGTAAAAGATGCACAGGCCATCTTGCAAGGTTGCCTGTCTATTTCCTCCGAGCCGCTCGGGACCTTGCTCGTGCACGACCCCGCGATCTAGGGTGAATGCGCTTTCAGAAGAAATTTCGGTACGGAAGAAGAAGCGGACGGTCGGTCGGGTGAGCGCCCCAACGGTGTACGACGTCGCCGAGCGGTCGGGGGTCTCGATCGCGACGGTCTCGCGGGTCTACCGCAACCCGGATTCCGTCCGCGCCCAGACCCGCGAACGGGTTCTCGAAGCGGCCCGCGAGCTCGGTTACGTACCCAGCGGGAACGCCCGCGGACTGGCCAGCCGGACGACCGGTGTGCTCGGACTCTGCTTCCCCGACTACGCCGACCCTGACGCCGAGGCCGACGCGGAGGCGGACAGCGACGCCGACGACGCGGTGATGCTCTACTCCGACCAGATCATCCGCGGCATGGAACGGGCGGCGCGGCGGCACGGATACGCCCTGCTGATCGCGGCATCGCTGGAGGGCGGGCCGGAGAGCCTCGTCGCGAAGGTCGCGGGCCGGGTCGACGGCTTCGCCGTACTGGCGCAGACCGTGCCGACCGAGGACCTCGAAGTGATATCGCGCCGGCTGCCGGTGGTGATGCTCGCCGGGCCGCGCGAGATCGACCACCTCGACCACATCGTCGTCGCGAACGCGGACGGCGAACGCGAACTGGCCCGCCACCTGATCGAGGACCACGGGCTGCGCAGGCTCGCCTTCATCGGGGGCGAGGTGGAGTCCCCGGACGCGGAGGCACGGTTCCGCGGCTTCCAGCAGGCCTGCCGGAACGCCGGGCTCCCGGTGCCGGAGGCACCGGACCTGCGGGCCGAGATGATGACGCAGGCCGAGGGCGCTCGGACGGCAGAGGCGCTGCTGGACCGGAACGCGGGCCTCAGCGACTCCGAACGTCCGCAGGCGATGCTGTTCGCCAATGATCAGATGGCGGTGGGCGCACTGCGCGCACTGGAGCGCCGGGGGGTGCGGGTGCCCGAGGACATCGCCGTGACCGGGTTCGACGGGATCCCGCTGAGCCGGATCGTACGACCGCCACTGACGACCGTACGGCAGCCGATCCGCCAGCTGGGCGAGCAGGCGGTCGAACTGCTGGTGCAGCGCCTGAGCAACCGGGAACGCCCCCCGGTCTCCCTCATGCTCCCGGTCTCGCTGGCCCGCCGGGCCAGCTGCGGCTGCGGCTGACGGACGCCGGAAGTCACCCACGGCCGGGCACGCGTCCCAGCCCCTCGGGCGCCCGAGGACGACCCGGCAGCCGGCTGATCCCGGCCCCCCGGGGCAGCCCTTAGGCCAGGTACGTACCGAAGAACCGCCGCCGGTTCTCCCGCAGTTCCGCCGTCTCCGCGGCAAGCCCCTCGTACTCGAAGTGCCCCGCGCTCAGCACCTGCAGTTCCCGCGGCCCGGTGAGCGCATTGTGTACGGCGAACTGACCGGGCGGCGGCACCGCCGGATCGAACAGCGCGGCCGCCACCAGCGTCGGCAACCCCACCTGCGCGGCGGCCGTCGCCGCGTCGAAGTACCGCAGCACATCGGTGACTTCAGGGTGCTCCCGGTGGTACGCGCGCACCGATTCACCACTGCCGACACACGGCAGCGTGAGGCGCAGCGGGTGGTTCCCGAACGTCGGCACCGTCAGCTGAGCGGCCCCGAACCGGTCGTCCCACGGCAGGGCCAGCGCGCCGAGTCCACCGCCGAGGCTCTCCCCGAGGTAGCCCAGGCGAGGAGCCCCCTGCCCGCCCTCGGGAGCCAGCTCCGGGACGAGTTCGTGCAGCGCCGAGGCCGCGCACCACAGGTCCGCCACGCAGTCGCCGATGACATACGTGTCGCGCGACTCGATGCCGTGCAGGACATGCGCGTCGGCCGCGTCGGGAATGCCCGGCTGCAGGCCGCGGCTGCCCATGCCACGCACACAGGGCAGGATCGCGGCGGACCGGGGCAGCGGCAGCGGCAGATCGGGCCCGGGTTCCTGCCGGCCGCCGTAGCCGTGGCCGATCACGAATCCGTGCTCCGCCGCCCCCTCGGCAGGCAGTGCGAGCCAGCCGCCGATCCGGGCCCCACCCACGGAGGTGTACGTCACACCGTGGATCCGAAGCCCGTCGCGCTCCCCCTCCGACGGGCCGATCCGCGGCTCCGTGGCGACCTTGCGGGCCTCGTCGTGGCGGGCTCGCCAGAAGGCCGCGAAATCGCCCGGGGCGGCGGGCGGCGGGACGCGCAGGAGCTCATCGAGCGAGCGCCCGTAGGACGGATCGAACGGGAAGTCATGCGTGAACGGAGCCATGATCGCGACAGTATCGCCCCACCATCCGCGGTCCAGACCACTTACCGAATCGGTCACATCGGTTTCATATCCACAAACACCCCGTTTACGGTTCCAAAGTTGAACATTCAGATGACCGACACGTTGCACGAGTGTGACCTAGCACCCTCTTGCGCATCCCCGAATATGTGCCGCAGAGTGATGTATGCGCTTACAGGCAGCGCATACATTCGGATTGCTCAAGGAGGAGCCCTCCATGTCCCGCACCGTCAGAACCGCCTCGGTCGGCATAGCAGTCGCTCTCGCATTCGGCCTCACCGCGTGCGGCAGTTCCGGTGGCGACGACGTCGCCGCGGACAAGAAGCAGACGATCACCGTCTGGGCCATGGGGGCCGAGGGCGAGAAGCTCGCGGATGTGGCGAAGGTCTACGAGAAGTCCCACCCGAACATCACCGTCAAGGTGACCCCGGTCGGCTGGGACGTCGCCCACCAGAAGCTGGTCTCCGCGGCCGCCGCCGGCACCTTGCCGGACGTGGCGCAGATGGGCGGCAGCTACATGGGCGAGTTCGCCGAGCTGGGCGTCCTGGAGCCGGTGGACACCAAGACCTTCGACAAGAAGGACTTCTTCGCCTCCGGCTGGAACCAGGGCGAGGTGGACGGCACCGCGTACGGCGTGCCGTGGTACGTCGACACCCGCGTCCTCTACTACCGCACCGACCTGGCCGAGAAGGCCGGCATCGACAAGGCCCCGACCAACTGGAAGGAGATGCAGGACCTCGCGACCGCCTACCAGAAGAAGGCCGGTACCAAGTGGGGCCTGTCCATCCAGCCCAGCGGCCTGGACACGGTGCAGAACTTCTACTCCTTCCTGTACTCGGCCGGCGGCGAGATCGTCAACGACAAGGGCGAAGCCGTCATCGACAGCCCTGAGGCCGTCAAGGCGCTGAAGGAGTACGGCTCGTACTTCGACAAGGGTCTCTCCAACAAGTCCGTGCAGCCCGGCTACGACGTCGTGAAGGACTTCGGCAACGGCCGCGTCCCCATGTTCTTCGGCGGCCCCTGGCACGTGACCCTGCTGGACGAGGGCCAGCCGCAGCTCAAGGGCAAGTGGGCGGTGGCCAACGTCCCCGCCGACAAGTCCTCCGTCTCGATGGCGGGCGGCTCCTCCCTGGTGATCTCCAAGGACAGTGAGCACAAGGCCGCTGCCACGCAGTTCATCAAGTACCTGACCGACGCCAAGGGCCAGGCCGACTGGTACAAGCGCACCAAGGACCTGCCCGCCAACACCGCGGCCTGGACCTCCGGAACGCTCGCCGACGACGCCAACCTCCAGGTGTTCAAGAAGCAGATGGACACCGCCAAGTCCTCGCCCTCGCTGGCCAAGTGGACCGAGATCACCGACAAGGTGGACCAGGCCATCGCGAAGGTGACCCAGGGCAAGGCTTCCGCCGAGGACGCGCTGAAGACGGCGCAGTCCCAGATCGAAGGCCTCGTGAAGTAGGAGCCATGAGCACCACGACCGGACAGGCCGCACAGTCGGCCAAGGTGCAGGCCGGGCCGGGGACCTCCGCGTCCCCGGCCGCCGGGCCACAGGGGCGCCGGGGTCGCAAGAGGGCTTCGATGGGTGTGCAGAACGCGGCCGGCTGGCTGTTCTCCACTCCCTTCCTCGTCCTCTTCGCCGTCTTCATGGCGTTCCCGATCCTCGCCACTCTGCTGATGAGCTTCACCGACTTCGGGCTGCGCAATGTCACGCACCCGCTGGACGCGAAGTTCATCGGTCTCGAGAACTACGTCAATCTGTTCAGTGACGACAAGTTCCTCAAGTCGCTCTTCAACACTGCGTACTTCGTGGTCATCGGTGTGCCCCTGACGATCTTCCTCGGTCTGGTCGCCGCGGTACTGCTGAACAACGGCATCGACCGGGCGCGGACCTTCTTCCGGGTCGGTTTCTACGCTCCGGTGGTCACCACGATCGTCGCGGTCGCCGTGGTCTGGCGTTTTGTGCTCGACCCGAGCGACGGGCTGATCGCCGGCCTCTTCACAGAAGTGGGCCTCACCCCTCCGGACTTCCTCGGCTCCGAGACGCTGGCGATGCCGTCGATGATCGCCATGGCGGTCTGGCGCAACCTCGGCACGGTCATGGTGCTCTTCATCGCCGGCCTGCAGGCCATTCCCACCGAAGTGCGGGAAGCGGCGAAGCTCGACGGTGCCGGCGTCTGGCACGAGTTCCGCAGGATCACCGTGCCTCTGCTGCGGCCCACGCTCCTCTACGCCACGGTCATCACCACCATCGGCTACCTCAACGTCTTCGAGGAACCGTTCGTGATGACGCAGGGTGGGCCCTCGGACTCCACCCTCACCGTTTCGCTAAACATGTACCGCGAGGGCTTCAACTTCTTCCACATGGGCTATGCGAGCGCCATGGCGTATGTCCTCTTCGTAGTGATCATGGGCATCACTGTGCTCCAGCTCCGACTGCTGAAGGACAACACGAAATGAGCGCCACCCGTGCACCCGGCGCCGTCCCGACGGCGAAGTCGAAGGAGCCGATCCGGCCCCAGGGCGTGAAGAAGACCCGGAACCCCAAGCGGCCGCTGGTCTACGTCCTGCTCTCGGTCGGTCTGCTGATCATGTCGGCACCGTTCCTCTGGATGGCTCTCTCGGCCTTCAAGACGTCGAGCGAACTGTCGGCCAGCCCTCCGGTGTGGATCCCCACCGAGTGGACCCTGGACAACTTCCGGGACCTGCTCGACAAGCTCGATCTGCCGCTGTACTTCATGAACTCGGTGATCGTGGCGGTGCTGGTCACCCTCTCGAACCTGGTGTTCTGCTCGATGCTCGGCTATGCCCTGGCCAAGCTGAACTTCATCGGGCGCAACAAGATCTTCGGGCTGGTCCTCGGCGCCCTGATGGTGCCCGGCAATCTGATGCTGCTGCCGCTCTTCGTGCTGATGAGCAAGCTCCAGCTGATCGACACCTACGCGGGGCTCGTGCTGCCCTTCGCCGCCGGAGCCTTCGGTGTCTTCCTGATGCGGCAGTTCATGCAGTCGATCCCGGACGAACTGCTGGAAGCGGCCCGGATGGACGGCGCCGGCGAGTGGTACATCTTCTGGCGGATCGTGATGCCGCTGGTGAAGCCTGCCCTCGCAACGCTCTCGATCTTCACCTTCCTCGGTTCCTGGAACAACTTCGTCTGGCCGCTGATCGCGACCAACGACCCGGACAAATACACCCTGCCGGTAGCACTCGCGACCTTCGCCACGGACCCCAACAAGGCTGGTGGCTCCAACGGCATGCTGATGGCCGGGGCGTTCCTGGTCGTGCTGCCCGTGCTGGTCCTGTTCATCGCGCTGCAGCGCCACTTCACCCAGGGCATTGCCACGGCCGGCATGAAGTAGCCCGCCCGGCCAAAACGCACAAGGCCGCACCCCACTCCCCTGTCGGCCACACCCCTCCATGCACCAGAAGGACATTTTGCGATGACTCACACCCAGGTCCCGTTCCCCGAAGGATTCCTGTGGGGTGCCTCCACGGCCGCCCACCAGATCGAGGGCAACAACACCAACAGCGACTGGTGGGTCAAGGAACACACCGCGGGCACCCACATCCAGGAGCCCAGCCTGGACGCCTGCGACAGCTACCACCGCTGGCACGAGGACATGGACGTACTCGCCGGTCTCGGTTTCACCGACTACCGGTTCTCCATCGAGTGGGCGCGCATCGAGCCGGCCGAGGGCCAGTTCTCGCGGGCCGAACTCGCCCACTACCGCCGCATGGTCGAAGGCGCCGTCGAGCGCGGCCTGCGCCCGATGATCACCCTGCACCACTTCACCGTGCCCCAGTGGTTCGAGGCGCGCGGTGGCTGGACCGCCGAGGGCGCGACCGAGCTCTTCGCCCGCTACGTCGCAGCCTGCGCACCGGTGATCGGCCAGGACGTCAGCCACGTCTGCACCATCAACGAGCCCAACATGATCGCCGTGATGGCCGGCCAGGCCAAGCGGGGCGACAACAGCTTCCCGCCGGCCGGGCTGCCGACCCCGGACGACGAGACCACCCAGGCCGTCATCGCCGCCCACCACGCCGCCGTCAAGGAGGTCAAGGCGATCAACGCCGACATCCAGGTCGGCTGGACCATCGCCAACCAGGTCTACCAGGCGCTCCCGGGCGCCGAGGACGTCACGGCCGCGTACCGCTACCCGCGCGAGGACATCTTCATCGAGGCCGCCCGCGGCGACGACTGGATCGGCGTCCAGTCCTACACCCGCACCAGGATCGGCGCCGACGGACCGATCCCGACGGCCGAGGGCGTCGAGCGCACCCTCACGCAGTGGGAGTACTACCCGTCCGCGGTGGGCTACGCGCTGCGCCACACCGCCGAGGTGGTCGGCAGCGAGATGCCGCTGATCGTGACCGAGAACGGCATCGCGACCGATGTCGACAGTCGCCGGGTCGACTACTACACCGGGGCTCTGAACGAGGTCGCGTCCGCACTGCAGGACGGTCTCAACGTTCAGGGCTATCTGGCGTGGAGCGCGCTCGACAACTACGAGTGGGGCTCCTACAAGCCCACCTTCGGTCTGATCGGCTGGAACCCGGAGACCTTCGAGCGGCTGCCGAAGCCGTCCGCCGTCTGGCTGGGCGAAATGGGCCGCACCCGCACCCTGCCGCGCATCGCCGACTGACGAAACCCCACAGACCGGGAGCCACCTGACGGCCCCCTCCAGTGCGGGAACCGGCGGAACCTGACGGCCGCCGGTTCCCGCACTGCACCCTTCGGCGCGCCCGACGCCCCACGGCCTCGGACGCGCCGACAGCCACACCCGAAAACCGCGCCACCGGCGCAGCCACACCCGCGGCTGTCTTCCTGCCGCCGCATCGAGCACGCCACGAAATCCCCCCATCCCCCTTCTGCCACCGGGAGCTGGACCTTCATGGACCGTCGCACGTTCATCACCGCTGCAGGGACCGGGGCTGCCGCCCTGTCCTTCGGAGTCGCATCCGCGTCCTCCGCGAGCGCCGCTCCGACCGCTCGATCCGGTCGACCCACTCGTACCGCGCATCCTGTTCATGCCTTTGATACACCGCTGCTGCTGCGCTGGTTCCGCGACACGTACCACTCGATCGAGGCAATGACGACCGACCTCGGTCTGGCCACGGACAAGATCGATGTCAGCGGATCCGGCGGCCCCGTCCAGTCCCGCCAGACCTCGCCCACCAATATCGGCTGCGGGCTCTGGTCGACCGTGGCCGCGGGCGGTCTCGGCGTGATCAGCGACGCCACAATGCACCGCAGGCTGGAGCGCGCCGTGCAGGCCGTGGAGAAGCTGGAGCGCCACCACGGCTTCTGGCTCAACTGGTACGACGCGCACGACGGTTCGGTGCTGACCGAGTGGCCCGGCACCGGCGACCCGGTCCGCCCGTTCCTCTCCTCCGTCGACAACGCCTGGCTGATCACCGGCCTGCGCATCGCCGCCGACGCCTCGCCCGCGCTGCGCCCGCGCATCTCCCGGATCCTGGCTGCCGCCGACTGGTCGTACTACTACACGCCGTACGACCCGGCCGACCCGGCCGCCGGGCCCGGCCAGCTGCGCGGCGGCTTCTGGACCGACACCGAGGAGCCCACCGGCCACCATTACGGCGCGCTCAACACCGAGCCCCGCATGGCCAGTTACCTGGGCATCGCGGACGGATCACTGCCGCCCGACCACTACTGGCACCTGCTGCGCACGATGCTTCCGGAGCACGGGCAGGAGCAGTATCCGCAGGGTTCGTACGTCGCCATGGACGGCGTCCGCGTCTGGCAGGGCCACTACACCCACCGCGGCCGGAAGATCATCCCCAGCTGGGGTGGTTCGATGTTCGAGGCGCTGATGGTGCCGCTGTTCGTGCCGGAGCCGGAGTGGTCGCCGCAGTCCTGGGGCCTCACCCACCAGCGTTACGTCCGCAGCCAGATCGAACACGGCATGGACGAAGCGAAGTACGGGTACTGGGGTTTCTCCCCCGCCAACATTCCCGAGGGCGGTTACCAGGAGTACGGCGTCGACGCCATCGGCATGCAGATCGACGGCTATACCTCCAATACCGACCGCACGTACACCACGGACGGCGCGCCGCTGCCGCCCGCGTCGGCGTTCACCAACGGTGTGGTCACCCCGCACGCATCGTTCCTCGCCCTGCCGTACGCACCGGTGGAGGCGATGGCCAACCTGCGGGCGCTCGACCGCGACTTCGGCGCCTACCACGACGGTTACGGCTTCCGGGACTCCGTCAATGTCCGGACCGGACGGGTCAGTGATTACATGCTCGCCCTCGACCAGGGCATGATCGCCGCGGCACTGGCCCAGGCGATCCGCCCCGGTCTGCTGCAACAGCCTTTCCGGACGGGCGGGTTCCGGTCGAAGGTGCGTCCGCTGCTCGCCAAGGAGCGGTTCTCCATCTGACCCCCGGCGGCGGGGTCAGTTCCAGCCCTCGCGGTACGCCGCCCAGTCACCTTCCCGCGCGGCGAAGTCCACATAGAGCGCGACCCCGAACCGTTCCCGGCCGCGGTCCGTGCGTCCCAGACCCAGTCTGGTGCCGCGGACCGCGGCCTCGACCGTCTCCGCCGACTCGTGGTGCCCGAGATCGTCCTCGTGGAAGAACGGCAGGCCCATCAGCAGGTCGGTCTCCCGGGGGGTCACTTCGAGGGCGAGCGCTGTCTGCTCCGCGACGTAGCCGCCGTACATGCCCTCCAGCGGCATCCAGCTGTCGTACGACATGACGGCGATCTGGTCCACCCGTCGCGCCACCTGCCCGAAGAACTTCTGCGACCACCACTTGGGGCTGCCGCTGAGCGTGCCCACGACACTGTGCGCGGCGGGCAGCGGATCGATCTGGTGGGCGGCGACGGAGAGCGGTGCCGATCGGGCCTGTGTGAGGGCGTGCAGGTCGTCGAGCAGCGACAGATAGTGCCGGTCGCCGGAGTGCAGGGGTTCGAGGTCGAAGTGGACACCGTCGAAACCGGCATCGAGGATCTGCCGCGCGGAGGCGACCACCGCGGTGCGGGACGCGGACCGTTCCAGACGGAGCCCGTCGGGACCTTCGGTGGCCAGGACGTCGCCGAGCCAGGCCTGCACCCGGATGCCCGGCAGAGTGCGGTGCACGGCATCGAGCAGCCATGACGCCCTCGGGTAGCGGGTGGTGGGCAGCGTGCCGTCGTGTTCCAGGGGCCCGGCATGGACGTACAGGTCCTTGATCCCGGTCCCCCTGATCCGGGCGGCAAACGCAGCGAGGTCCTTGTCGGTCTTGCGCCCGTCGACCCAGGCGTGGCCGAGCCAGACGGCATCACGGCCGCGGGTACGGGTCCCGGCGCCGGGATCGCCAAAGTAGTTGATCCGCAGCGCGACACCCGCCGTGACCACCGGAATCACGATCACCAGGACGAGGCCGAGCGCGATCCGTCGCGGCCAGGTCTCCCAGAGCCTGCTCCAGCGGAACCGGCCCAGCCGTTTCCGCACAGCACTGGCCATACCCCTCATACGCGTACGCACTCCGGTACCCCCTTGATTGTCGGCGTGCCGTGGCAGTATGACCGCCCTGACTCCTCCCTGCCGAAGGGCCGATGCCGCGTAAGCAGCCCGGCGCGCTGCGCGCCGCCCAGCAGAGAACGCCCGGACGGCTGTTCGAGCCGGGCAGGATCACCGGCTGTCCCTCTGCGCCGGCGCCGCGATCCGTCGTGTGGAGCACGAGAACGATGGGTACACGGTCTTCCCGGGTGTCACAGCCGCAGCCGTGCGTCGCTGTCACTCCTTCTTCGGCCTCCCGGGCCGCACGCTGCACCCCGGCCTCGCCGACTGCCACTGCCGGGGCTGCTCGCTCGACGACGTGACCCTTGCCAGGGACGTGCTCGACGACGTCCTGGCGCTGCTGCCGCCCCGGCCGCAGGCCGAGCTGCGCCGCCTCGTCGCCCGAAACGACAGGAAGCCGTTCCGCCGGACCCTCCTCGATCCACCCGCGCCCGGTCATCCGTGGCGACGGGAGGCGTGGTGGCGGATGCGGTCGTACGACGGCGTCATCGGATCCCCCGCAGTGCGGATCGCGGGACCCCACCACGGAGGACCACGTGGCGCCACCCCGGGCGGACCGCCGGGTCGCGGGTGACTGAGGGTGGACATAGCCTCACAAAGGTGATGCAGCTCGTGAGCCGTACCCGGATCCTCATACCGGGCCGCGCCCTCGTCGCCGTGCTGTTGGCGTTGGCCTGGCCGGCCCTTCCCGCTGCGCCGATCGCCCGCGCCGACGGCCCCGTGACGTTGTCCCGGGACGGGCAGATCACCGACAAGGTGGGTGCTCTCGGTGATCGAAGGTCCGAAGTGGTCGCCGCGCTCGACCGTCTCTACACCGACCGCCGCATCCAGCTCTTCGTCGTGTACGTACGTGACTTCTCCGGCCGTTCCGCGCAGAACTGGGCCGATGAGACCGCCCGCAGGAACGGACTCGGCCTGGAGGACGTCCTGCTCGCTGTCGCCACACACGACCGGAAGTACGCGTACACCGTCGACCAGGGCTCCCGCCTGACCGACGCCCAGCTTCGGGACGTGGCGAGCACGGCCATCGAACCGGCCCTCAGGGAGAACGACTGGGCGGGCGCCGCCATCGGAGCCGCCGACGGCTATACCGCCGTGCTGGCCGGGAAGGCCGTGCCCACCCCCGCCGTCACACCCGGCGTCAACGATCCCGGAACGGGGACTCCCGGCGGGACAAGCGCCTGGGACCTGCTCCTGCCCGTGGCCCTCGTCGGCGGGGCCGGAGCGTTCGCCGCCTATACGTACACCCGCAGGAAGAAACGCACCACGACCCGCACCACTCCCGGCGCGACCGGCTGGGGACAGGGCGCCCCTCCGCCGGAGCTGCCGACTCCGCTTCCGGAGCTCGATGCCCGGGCCAAACAGACGCTGGTGGACACGGACGACGCGGTCCGTACCAGCGAAGAAGAACTCGGTTTTGCCACCGCGCAGTTCGGGGAGGAGACCGCCGCCCCGTTCACCGGGGCCGTCACATGCGCGAAGGACGAGCTGACCGCCGCGTTCCGGTTGCGCCAGCAGCTCGACGACGCCTTCCCCGAGGACGACGCGACGCGCCGTCGGATGCTGGACGAGATCATCAGCCGCTGCACCGAGGCCAACACACGACTCGACGCCGTCTCCGAGGACTTCGACCGGCTGCGCGCACTGGAACGCAACGCTCCGCAGGCAGTGGCCACCGCCGAGTCCGCTTTCCGTGCGCTCGCGGGTCGGGTCTCGGCGGCCGCCACGGTTCTCACCACGCTGCGCGATCGGTATGCGGAATCGGCCTCCTCCTCCGTCACGGGCGATGTCGAACAGGCGAAGGACCGTCTCCTCTTCGCGACCTCGAGTCTCAACCAGGCGCGACAGGCGGTGGACGGGGGCAACAACGCGGCAGCCGCGGTGTATGTACGGGCCACCGAGGGCGCGGTCGGCCAGGCGACCACCCTCGTCGACGCCGTGGACCGGCGGGCCCGGGAGCTCGCTGAGGCGGCGGCGAAGCTGCCGGCCGCCCTCACCGAGACAGAAGCCGATCTTGCCGATGCGAACGGGCTGCTCGAAGGCACCGCGGAAAACGTGCCGACCGCGGATCTACGGGGCCGGATCGCCCGGGCCCGGTCGGTGCTCGGCGAGGTGAGGAGGGAGCTGGCGGCCGGGCCTCACGACCCCATCGATGCGCTGCGCAGGGTGGAGGAGGCGGATGCGGCGCTCGACGAGGCGCTGGCCGGGGCACGCGAGCGGGAGCAGGGTCATCGCCGCGCCCAGTCCCTGCTCGACCACGCGACGCTCACCGCACGGTCGGCGATTGCCGCAGCCGCGGACTACATCACGACGAACCGCGGGGCGGTGGGCAGCCAGGCCCGGACCCGCCTCGCGGAGGCGCAGCGGCGACTGGAGCGGGCCGGGGAGCTGGCCGGGAACGACGATCCGCAGGGCGCCCTGGCCGAGGCACATCGGGCGGACTCGCTGGCCAGACAGGCGCAGAGCCTGGCCGAACAGGATGTGCGGGCGTACGGGAACCGAAACGGTCCGGGCGGTGTACAAGGAGGCGGAGGCGGGATGAGCGGGGCAGTCCTCGGCGGGATCATCCTCGGCGGTCTCCTGGGCGGCGGGGGCGGCGGCTACGGAGGGGGGTTCGGGGGCGGATTCGGCGGGAGCGGTGGCAGGGGCGGGCCCGGCAGTTTCGGCGGCGGGGGCACCCGCGGAAGGCGGGGCGGCGGCGGCCGCTTCTGAAAAATCGGCGGAACATCCGCGCTTGCGTTCGGGCTGCCCGTACGGCCTGTCCGATTCGAACGGCCCATGGAATTCATACGGTCCACACGGCCCATACCAAGGAGAGGTGCCATGACCAAACAGACCGTCCTCGGCCGCGTCACTCAGCTGGCGAAGGCCAACATCAATGCGCTGCTGGACCAGGCGGAGGATCCGCAGAAGATGCTGGACCAGCTGATCCGCGACTACACGGCGAACATCTCGGAGGCCGAACAGGCGGTGGCGGCGACCATCGGCAATCTGCGGCTGATGGAGCAGGACCACCGGGAGGACGTCGAGGCGGCCGAGGAATGGGGCGACAAGGCCCTCGCCGCCAGTCGCAAGGCCGACGAGCTGCGGGCGGCGGGATCGGCAGCGGAGGCCGACACGTTCGACAACCTGGCCAAGGTCGCGCTCGGCCGCCAGTTGCAGTCGGAGAAGGAGGCCAAGACCGCAGAGCCGACGATCGCCGCGCAGACGGAGGTGGTGGACAAGCTCAAGTCCGGCCTGGACCGGATGAAGAGCAAGCTGACAGAGCTGAAGTCCAAGCGGGACGAGCTCGTCGCACGCGCCAAGTCCGCCCGGGCACAGAACCAGATGATGGACTCCGTCAAGAACATCAACGTGCTGGACCCGACCAGTGAGCTCAGCCGCTTCGAGGACAAGGTGAGGCGCGAGGAGGCGAAGGCGATGGGCAAGCAGGAGCTCGCCGCATCGTCCCTGGACGCCCAGTTCGAGCGGCTGGACAGCCTGGGCGACAGCGCCGAGATCGAGGCCCGGCTTGCCGCCCTGAAAACGGCGTCATGACCGCCGCACCCGGAGCGGCAGCCGTTCCGGCCCCGGGTCCCGGTCCCGCGTTCAGAACATGCTCAGCAGCTGCTCGACCGTGCGTTCTGCGGCCGGTTCCCCGTCGGGCAGCGGCAGCTCGAACCAGACGGTCTTGCCGCGCGGAGTCCGCCTCGAACCCCAGGCCGCACTCAGCAGCCCGACCAGCTGCAACCCGCGCCCGCCCTCGTCCGTGTCGCGTGCTCGGCGTCGCCGCGGCTGGACGAGACCTGCGTCCCATACCTCGCACACGAGCGTACGGTCACGCAGCAGTCTGAGCCGGATCTCGCCCTCGCCGTAGCGCAAAGCGTTGGTGACCAGCTCACTGACGAGCAGTTCGGTGGTGTCCACCAGGTCATCGAGTTCCCAGGCGAGCAGTTGGCGACGGGCCAGTTCGCGGGCACGGCCGACGGAGCGGGGTTCGCGCGGCAGCCGCCAGTCGCCGACCGCGTCGATCGGCAGCCCCTGGATGCGGGCCATCAGCAGGGCGATGTCGTCCTCACCGTGCCGGGTGTCGAGCGTGGTCAGTACATGGTCGCAGACGTCCTCGAGCGGGAGCTCGGGTTCGACGAGGGCGTTGCGCAGCGCCTGCAGTCCTTCGTCGAGCGGGTGGTCGCGGGACTCGACGAGACCATCGGTGTAGAGGGCGAGGAGGGCGCCCTCCTTCAGTTCGACCTCGACTTCCTCGAAGGGTTCGCCGCCGACGCCGAGCGGCATCCCGGGCGGGACGTCGAGCAGCAGGGCGGGTTCGCCCGGCTCGACCACAACAGGGGGGAGGTGTCCGGCGTTGGCAAAGGTGCACCGCCGGGTGACCGGGTCATAGACGGCGTAGACACAGGTCGCCAGATAGACCTCGGAGAGATCTGCGTCCCGGGCCTTGTGGGACGCCCGTGACGGCCACTGGGCGCCGCCCAGGCCGTCGGAGGGAGTGCTGGCACCGGGGGTGCCCAGACCGCGGGCGACCTCGTCGAGGGCGGAGAGCACCTCGGCGGGTTCCAGGTCGAGGAGGGCCAGGGTCCTTACGGCGGTGCGCAGTTCGCCCATGGCGACGGCGGCCCGCAGTCCACGGCCCATGACGTCGCCGACCACCAGGGCGGTGCGGTGTCCGGGGAGCTCGATCACGTCGAACCAGTCGCCGCCGACCTCGGTCGCGGTGTTGCCGGGGAGATAACGGCAGGCGATGTCGAGACCGGCTGCCTCGGGATCGCCCGGTGGCAGCAGGCTGCGCTGGAGGATGAGCGCGCGCTCGTGCTCGCGCCGGTAGAGGCGGGCGTTGTCGATACAGACGGCGGCGCGGGCAGCGAGTTCGGTGGCGAGGGCCCGGTCGCGTTCGCCGAAGGGTTCGCTGCCCTTGGTGCGGGAGAACTGGACGAGGCCGACGACGGTGTCATGGGCGACCATCGGAACGGCAAGGGTTGATTGGACGAAGCCGCGGTCGTCGCCGGGGACGTCCTCGACGTGGCCTGTCCGCAGGGCTATGGAGCAGGGGGAGTTGAAGGAGTAGCGGTGGACGGCGCCCAGGGCGGGCGGGTCGACGGCACCGTCGGTCGAGGCGCTGTCCGGGGCAGTGGCCGGAAAGGCATCCGACACGGCACTGGCGAAGGCGACACGGCGCAGTTCCGCGGATCCGCCGACGGGCTCGTGGTGGAGCGAGCCCCAACTGCCTGGCGGCGCTTCGTCACCGGTGAGCAGCCCCTGATAGAGGTCGACCGAGGCGAGGTCGCAGAAGCCGGGTACAGCGACGCCGAGGAGTTCGCGGGCGGTGGTCTCCAGGTCGAGGGAGTTGCCGATGCGGGCGCCGGCCTCGTTGAGCAGGGCGAGGTTGCGGCGGGCGCTGGCGGCCTCGCGGGCGGCGATGTGCCGACGGGTGACATCTGTGGCCAGTCCGGCTATGCCGATGGGGCGGCCTGCTCCGCTGTGCACGCGGTAGAGGTTCATCGACCAGTGGCGGCTCTCGGATTTGCCCGGTGCGGTGCCGACGAGTTGGAGATCGGTGACGGAGTCCCCGGTCTCCAGAACACGCCGGAGTGTGGTGGTGAGCCGCTCGGCCTCGGGGCGGGCGAGATAGTCGTCGACCGTGCGGCCGCGGTGGTCGTCGGCCTGGCCGCCGAAGACGGTGGCAAAGCGCTGGTTGGCGCGCACGACCGTGAAGTCTGTGCCGAACAGCACGAAACCGAAGGGAGATTGACCAAAAATGGCCTGCGATGCCGCAAGGTCCGTCTCGATACGCCGCAGGGCGCGGACGTCCACGACTATACAGAGGGCGGCCGGTTCCCCACTCTCCGTCTCGCTGGGCATGACATAGACCTCGGCGAGACCGTGCACGGCGTTCTCGCCCGGCATCCGGAAGGGGACGAGGCCCGTCCACTCCTTGCCGTCGAGTATCTCGCCGACCCGGCGATGGCCACCGGTGCGCAGCTCTGCGGGCATGAAGGTCTCGACCGGGTCCCTGCCCACCGCCTCGTGCGCGGCAATGCCGAAGAGGCCGGCGGCCCGGCGGCTCCACTGCTCGATCAGCCCGTCGGGGCCGATCGAGAAGGAGGCGACCCTGATGTAGTCATAGATCGAGCCAGGCGGGTTGCTCTGCCACACGACGTCGCCCGCTGTCCCAGGTATTTCGCTCACGCGACCGTCCCCTCCAGCTCACACACCGGACCGGTCCTGCCCGCAGTATTCAGCACTACGGCGCTCTCCGGCACGGCGTTCAGGATCACAGCACGGCCACAGTCCCTTTCAGCCAGGTTCGGCCCGGCCTCCGGTGATCGCTGTGCGTCCCACCCCACTCCTAACCAGGGAGGGCCAGCTCGAACCACACTGTCTTTCCGCTCTTTCCGCGCCGGGTCCCCCAGCGGCGTGCGGAACAGGCCACCAGTTGCAGTCCTCGGCCGCCTTCGTCGTCGGGCGCGGCAGCACGTTCGGTGGGCGGATCCGGAAGCGGATCGGAGACTTCCACCAGCAGTCCGGGGTGGGCGTCCGGAACTTCGCCATCGAGGTGGGGGCGCACCAGCCGTACCCCGATGGGGCCCGAGGCGTAGCGCAAGGAATTGGTCACCAGCTCGCTGACCAGCAGGACGGTCACATCACCGACGGCCGCATCGAGTCCCCACCCCCGCAGCGCCTCGTGGACCGCATGCCGAGCAGTACGGACGGCGCCGGGCACTGCTGGAAAGGTCCACTCGGCGCAGTCGCCTTCGGTATCGATCACGCCGATCACTTCCCAAGACCAGCAACGAAGAACGTCCTGTTTACGGGGGCTAATCAGCACATACCCGATATTTAGGGCGCCCTATCGCCGGAATCGACGCGTAGGGCGTACGGGCGTACGGCGACGTGCGCGCAGCGCGGGCAGAGGGGCACCCGATCAGCAGCACGCACCGCCCGGCAGCCTCCGGGTCGACGCGGTCCCGGTCGGCGTGGATTCGGCCGTCGTGGATTCGACCGGCGCGGATCCGGCCGGGAGGCGGCGCATGGCTTCGGCGACGGCGGGCCGGTCCTGATCCAGCCAGTCGATCTCGTCACCCTCGCCGGGCCCGAGCCAGCGCAGCTCGTCATGGTCCTGGAGCGGCGCGGGCACGCCGGACACCAGTCGCGCGGTCCACACCTGAAGTACGTATCCGGGCCCCAGCGGCCACTCGCCGGGGATGCGCTCCAGCGGCTCGGTCTCGACGCCCAGTTCCTCGCGGAGTTCACGCACGAGCGCCTGTTCGCCGCTCTCCCCCGGCTCCAGCTTTCCACCGGGCAGCTCCCAGCGGCCGGCCAGCTCGGGCGGCGCACTGCGACGCGCGGCCAGCAGGCACCCCTGGTCATAGACGGCTCCGGCCACCACCACGCGATCACTCATAGGCCGGAGCGTAGTCCCCGGTTCCGCCCCTCACCGGCCCCGGCCCCGTACCACCCCCGTAGTCGCCCGTCGGTCACGGCCGGGCGCTCTGCCCCATGCGCTCCACCCAATAGAGCTGCTTGTGTCCGCGATTGTCGAGCTTGTCGGCGATCTTCTGCGCCTCGTCCCGCGTGGCGTACCTGCCGACGCGGTACCGATTGCCGTTGTCGTCCTGCCGTATCACCAGCCACGGGAGCACGGCACCGCCGTCGCTCATCGCGTCCCTCCCGAGCATTGAGCCCCTCCCCTGAACGGCGTGCACGTCTCTAAGGATCCCCAGGAAACCGCAGTACGCATATGCCCGAGCGTACGCCTGACCTTTACGCAACGGATACGTAATTACACAAAGAGGCACCGATCCGGCCAACGCGAAAGGGGCGCACCCATTCGGATGCGCCCCCGTGCCGCGCGGAGCGGTCGTGCCGCTTACGCCTCCGCCACCTCGGCCGGCCCCGGCGCCGTGCGCAGCGTCGGCATCGGCATGAGGACCGGGCCGGCGGTCGGATCCTTGCGGCAGACGTCCCCGCACTCCGTGTCGAGCGAGCAGCACAGCGAACAGATCGGCCCCGACTGGACCGGGCAGTCGGCGATGTCCGGGAGCTCGTAGGCGGTGTCGCAGACCGAGCAGGTGTGGGTGGCGGTGAGGTCCTCGATCTCGACGCCCGGCCCGTTCACCGGGTTGGGGCGGGCCAGGTAGTACGCGCCCTTCGTCGCCCACGCGATCAACGGGCAGAGCGCCAGGGAGAGTCCGGCGGCGATGAAGGTCGAGAAGGCCTCCGCGTAGGTGCCGAACAGCCCGAAGAAGGCGAGGATCGAAAGGGTCGAGGCGATCACCATCGCGCCGAATCCGGCCGGGTTCACCGCGTACAGGTAGGCGCGCTTGAACTCGATGTACCGGGGACTCAGACCGATCCGCTTGTTGATGACCAGGTCGGCGGCGACGGCTGCGATCCAGGCGATGCCCACGTTCGAGTAGAAGCCCAGCAGTTTGTTGAGGGCCGCGAACATGTTCATCTCCATCAGCGTGAGCGCGATGGCGAGGTTGAGGAAGATGTACCAGACCCGGCCCGGGTGCTTGTGGGTGATGCGGGAGAAGAAGTTCGACCAGGACAGTGAACCGCTGTAGGCGTTGGTCACGTTGATCTTGATCTGCGAGACGATCACGAAGACCGCGGCGGCCGGCAGGGCGAACGAGCCGAGCCACGGCCTCAGCGCCTCGATCTGCGGTGCGATCGGCTCCAGTGCATGTGTCTTGCCGACCGCCTCCAGCGCCACGAAGGCGAGCAGCGCGCCGCCGAGCTGCTTCGCCGCCCCGATGACGACCCAGCCGGGCCCGGCGACGAGCACCGCGAGGTTCCAGCGACGCTTGTTGGCCTCGGTCCTGGCGGGCATGAAGCGCAGATAGTCGGCCTGCTCGCCGATCTGGGCGATCAGCGAGAGGGCGACGCCCGTGCCGAGTCCGAACCCGATCCAGGAGAAGCCGGAGCCCGCGCCTTCCGTACCGCCGAAGGAGCCGAACGCGCCCCAGGCGTCCGGCGCTTCGAAGGCGAGTACCACGAACGGCAGGACCATGCCGACAATCCAGATCGGCTGGGTCCAGGCCTGCACCTTGGCGAGCGCACCCATGCCCCGGAAGACGATCGGGATGACGATCAACGTGGTCAGCAGATAGCCGGCCTGGACCGGCAGTCCGACGGCCTGGTGCATGGCCTGCGCCATGATCGAGCCCTCGAGGGCGAAGAAGATGAAGGTGAAGGACGCGTAGATCAACGAGGTCAGCGTCGAGCCGAAGTAGCCGAAGCCGGCGCCGCGCGTGACCAGGTCCATGTCGAGGCCGTACTTCGCACAGGCCCGGGCGATCGGAATACCGGTGAGGAAGATGATCGTCGCCGCGGCGAGGATCGAGGCGAGGCCGCTGGTGAAGCCGTAGGTGAAGACGATCGAGGCGCCGATCGCGAAGTCGGCGAGATAGGCGATCCCGCCGAGCGCGGTGCCCGCGACCACCGAGGGCGACCAGCGCCGGAAGGAATGCGGTGCGTAGCGGAGGGAGTAGTCCTCCCGGCTCTCGTCGGCGGCGAGTCCGGCATAGCTGCGTCCGGGAGGCGACGGGGCGACGGCCGGTGTCCCGGCAGCCCCGTCGGATCCGGGAGCTCCGGCGGGCTGCGCTTCCGGGACCCCGGCCGTCGCAGGGGTGGCTGTGTCCGTCATCGGTGACTTCCCGTTCGTCTGTCCGGTGTGCGGGTACGGACGGGAAGGTAGGAGCAGGACATGACAACTCGTTACGGCCGGCGATTGCCCCTCGGTTACGGGAACCGGGTGGGCGTTAACTCGTCGTCACGGGTCCAGGACAGACCGTCCGGGTATCGGTCACCCGACAGAAGTCCCGGCCGCAGGCCCGCCGGGGCCCGGAAGAGTCCCGCCGGCGCACTCGGCAAAGGGATCGGCGCCGTGTTCGACCGAGGGCTCGACAGCGCGCCCCGATGAAGCCCACCGGCGCGCGGACCGCCGCTCACCTGACAGGAAGGTGATAGGCGATCCGGTAGCGGTCGGCGGGCACCACCACATCCGCCGTCTCGACCGCCCGCCCCGATGCGTAGTACGTGCGCCCGATCACCATCACCACATGACCCGGCACACCGCCGAGCGCCAGGAGCTCCTCCGCCAGTCCCGGGCGCGCGCCGACCTGCTCGACCACGTTGTCCACGACGACATCGATCGCGGCCATCCGCTCGACCACCCCGCAGCCGCCCAACGGGCCCTCCTCCGGCAGCATCACCGGCGTGCGCCCCGTGATGGCGAGGGGCTCCCAGGAAGTGGAGAGCATCATCGGCTCCCCCGCTTCCCGGAAGACGTATCTCGTACGCATCACCCGGTCACCCGTCTCGATGCCGAGCCGCTCGGCGATCTCCGGGCTCGCCCCTTCCTGCTCGCTGTGGGACTCCCACGTCCCCCGCACCCCGTCCGCCGTCTGCTCCTGGCGGAACGGGCTGGCACCGGCGCCCGGACGGTATCCGGATCGGGCGATGCGACGCGGGACCGGGCGCTCGCGCACATACGTACCGGAACCGGAGCGCCCCTCGACCAGCCCTTCGGCCATCAGCACCTTGCGCGCCTCCAGCGCGACCGTGTCGGAGACTCCGTACTCCTCGCGGATACGGGCCTGCGACGGCAGGCGCGTATGCGGCGGCAGCGAACCATTGGCGATCTTCTCTCTCAGATCGCTCGCAACGCGCAGATAGGCGGGCTGCTCACCGAAAGTCACAGGCCACTCCCAACAGGTTGACAGTCTGCAACAGCCTGGCAACCGTCGGTTGTGGACCGCAAGCACAGGCCAATGTTTCACCCGAAGTGATGACTTGGCGCCGCACGACGCATACCCGACCCCCCGGCCGCCCCCGATCATCCGCGATCGGCTCCCACCCCTTGACCCGATTTGGTCCAGACCAATAGCTTCCTCTGCGCACAGCACACCTCACAGCACGGCTCTCATACCTCTCGGCATACGCACAGGAACGGGCCTCATGCGTCGAAGAACCCTGTCCGGACTCGCCCTCGCCGCCTCCGCCCTCTCTCTGGCGGCCGGCATCGCCCCCGCCTCCGCCACCGCAGATCGCGCCAGCAGCGGCACCGGAAGCCACGACCGCCGCGCCGCCGCGTCCGCCCCCGCCTACAAACGCGTCGGCTACTTCACCCAATGGGGCGTCTACGGGCGCGACTTCCAGGTCAAGGACCTGGACACGAGCGGCACCGCCGCCAAACTCACCCACATCAACTACGCCTTCGGCAACGCGAGCGCCGACGGCACGTGCCTGGCCGGCAATGTGCCCGGTGAGGCGGACGCCTGGGCGGACTACGTCCGTCCGCTCGACGCCGCCGAGTCGGTGGACGGCGTCGCGGACACCGACACCCAGCCTCTCGCGGGCAACTTCAACCAGCTGCGCCGGCTCAAGGCCAAGCACCCCGGTCTGAAGGTGATGATCTCGCTGGGCGGCTGGAGCTGGTCCACCCACTTCTCGGACGCGGCCCGCACCGCCGCCTCCCGCAAGGCATTCGTCTCCTCCTGCATCGACCTGTACATCAAGGGCAATCTGCCGGTGGACGGGGCGCGCGGCGGCGAGGGAGCCGCAGCGGGGCTCTTCGACGGCGTGGACATCGACTGGGAATGGCCCGGCTCCGCCGGAGACACGGACACGGTCCACCGCCCCGAGGACAAGCAGAACTTCACCGCCCTGGTGCACGAGTTCCGTACCCAGCTCGACGCGTACGCGAAGAGCAGCGCGAAGGCGCGGAAGGGGAAGGGGAAGGGGAAGGGGAAGGGCCACGGCGCGAGGCCGAAGCACTACGACCTCTCCGCGTTCGTCCCCACCGCCCCCGCCAAGATCGACGCGGGCTTCGACGTGCGCCGCATCATGCGGGACTTCGACTTCGTGAACCTCCAGGGTTACGACTTCCATGTCTCCGGCGAGAAAACCACCGCGCAGCAGTCCGCGCTGTACGCGAAGGGCGACTTCAGTGTCGACCAGACCGTCGGCGACTGGATCGAGCGCGGCGCCCCTGCCCGCAAGCTGGTGATGGGCATGCCGTTCTACGGTCAGGGCTGGACCGGCGTGACGGGCGGTGGCGACGGTCTCGGCCGGCCGGCCGCGGCCCCCGCACCCGCCACCTGGGCGGCGGGCTACGAGGACTACAAGGCCCTCAAGAAGCTGGCCGACTCCGGTATGTACAAGATCCACCGGGACGTGAGGAACGGGCACGCCTGGCTGTTCGACGGCACGACCCTGTGGACGTACGACGACCCGCAGGTGCTGCGCACCAAGACCTCGTACATCCGCAGCCACGGCCTCGGCGGCGCGATGTTCTGGTCGCTGGACGGGGACACGGAAGACGGCGAGCTGATGACCGCCGTCGACCAGGGCCTGGGCCGGCGTTAGCGGGCGAGAGGGTGTGGGGGCGGCCGCCCCCACACCCTCGGTCCGTTCACGGACCCGTCGTCGCACGGATCAGAACTGCAGGGCCCAGGAGTTGATCCTCCCGGTGTCGGCCGCGGCATTGTCGCTGACCCGCAGCTTCCAGGTCCCGTTGGCCACCTCCGACGAGGCGTTCACCGTGTAGGTGGTGATCACGTTGTCGGTGCTGCCGCCCGTTCCGTACGCCTTCAGGTTGTAGACCGACCCGTCGGGCGCGACCAGGTCGATCCTCAGGTCGCCGATGTACGTGTGCGTGATGTTGACGGGCACACTCAGCGCCGCGGGTGCGTTGCCGGTGACACCGGTGACGGTGATCGGCGACTCGACCGTGGAGTTGTCGCTGATGGTGTAACCCGTCGTGTTCTCGAACTTCGGGCCCGGCGGCGTCGTGGTGCCGCTGCCGACGTTCAGCAGCCGGTTCGGCGAACCCGTGCCCGGGCTGGTCACCACTCCGGTACTGGCGGCGGCGACCAGGCCGGCGGAGACCTGTGCGGGAGTGTCGGCCGGGTGGTCGGCCAGATAGAGGGCCGCGGCGCCGGCGACGTGCGGGGTCGCCATCGACGTTCCGGAGATGGTGTTGGTGGCGCTGTCGCTGGTGTTCCAGGAGGAGGTGATCGACGAGCCCGGGGCGAAGATGTCCAGCACGCTGCCGTAGTTGGAGAAGCTGGAGCGGGCGTCGGTGCTGGTCGTGGAGCCGACGGTGATGGCCTCGGTGACGCGTGCCGGGGACTTGGTGGAGGCGTTGGTCGACTCGTTGCCCGCGGCCACGGCGTAGGTGATGCCGGACGCGATGGAGTTGCGCACGGCGGCGTCGAGCACCGAGTCCGCCCCGCCGCCCAGGCTCATATTGGCGACGGCGGGCTTGACGGCGTGCGCCGTCACCCAGTCGATGCCCGCGACGACCTGTGCGGTCGTGCCGGAGCCGCTGTTGTCGAGGACCCGCACGGCGACGATCTTCGCCTTCTTGGCGACGCCGTACGCGGAACCCGCGACGGTGCCCGCCACATGCGTGCCGTGGCCGTTGCCGTCCTGCGCGGTGTTGTCGTTGTCGATGGCGTCGTAGCCGTACGAGGCACGGCCGCCGAAGTCGCTGTGGGTGATCCGGACACCGGTGTCGATGATGTACGCCGTGACACCCTCGCCCGCCTTGTCGGGATAGGTGTAACTCTGGTTCAGCGGCAGGGTCTTCTGGTCGATCCGGTCGAGTCCCCACGAAGGCGGTGACGGCTGGGTGCCGGAGACCGTGAACGTCCGGTTCTGCACGACGGACTCGACGGCCGGGTCCGCGGCGAACTTCTTCGCCTGTGCCTCGGAGAGCTCGACCGCGTAGCCGTTGAGGGCGGCGCGGTAGGTCTTCTTGATCGTGGCGCCGTACTCCTTGGCGAGCGCCTTGCCCTGCGTGGAGCCGGCGTCGGCCGCCGCCTCGTCGAGCGTGACGATGTAGCTGCCGCTGATGGCGCCCTGCGCGCCCGCGTTCTCGATCCGGCCTTCCGCCGCGGTCCCGGCCGCGGCGGCGGGGAACGCCGCCGCGGTGGAGAGCGCGAGGGCGGCGCCTGCTATGACGCTCGCCGCAGCGAGTCTTCGACGCGCGTGGGGGGTGTGACGCATCACTGGCATGTGGGGGGGTCCTCCTCAATTGCGGTGCTTTGGCGTAGCGTTGGGGGTCGCTCGGGGACGGACGAAAAGCATTGACGTGAGCATGACAAGCGCAACGCCGGCTTCCGCGCTGCCCGTTCCCTGCTGCCAGCGAAAGATTGACCGATCCATGGGAATCCCACAAGACGGCCTTGAGGAACGCCATACCTTTGCCATCCACCCGCCACACGGCTGACATGCTGGCGGACATGGCCACGTATCTCTGCCCGCAGGACGGCACCCGAGCCGACACCACATCCCTGACCTGGTGCTGTCCGGTCTGCCGCGGCCCCTGGGACCTCGACTTCGAACCGGATGCGCCGCTCTCCGTCAACGCGCTTGCCGCACGCGTCAATTCACTGTGGCGTTACGAAGAGGTGCTGCCCCTCTCCTCGCCCACCACCAGCCTCGGCGAGGGCCGCACGCCACTCGTACCGCTCACCGGCACGGTCTCCGCCAAGCTCGACTTCCTGATGCCGACCCTCTCCTTCAAGGACCGCGGCGCCGTGATGCTCGCCGAGCTGGCCCGCCGCCTCTCCCCCGGTCGCGTCGTCGCGGACAGCAGTGGCAACGCGGGGACGGCCGCCGCCGCGTACTGCGCGCGGGCCCGACTGCCCTGCACGGTGTACGTCCCCGAGGGCACATCCCCGAAGAAGACCGAGCAGATCCGGGCCCACGGCGCCCGCCTGGAGATCGTCCCCGGCGACCGCGAGGCCACCGCGCTGGCCGCCAGGGCCGCCGCCGACTCCGCCGGCACCTTCTACGCCTCGCACGTCTTCAACCCGTACTTCCTGCACGGCACGAAGACGTACGTGTACGAGATGTGGGAAGACCTCGGCGGCAGGCTCCCCGACGCCATCGCCGTGCCGGTCGGCAACGGCACGCTGCTGCTGGGCGCGGCGCTGGCCACCTCGGAACTCCTCGCCCAGGGCCTGATCGACACGCGTCCCGCCCTGATCGCCGTGCAGGCCGAGGCCGTGTCGCCGCTGGCCACCGCGTTCCACCGAGGCGCGGACGGCCTGCCCGACCCTCCCGGCCGGGCCGCCCCCGCCGCCCCCACGCTCGCCGAGGGCATCGCCATCCCCCGCCCGCCGCGCGCCCGACAGATCCTGGCGGCGGTACGGGAGTCGGGCGGCACCTTCCTCACAGTGACGGAAGATCAGATCCGGGCCGCACAGAGAGACCTTGCGGCCCGCGGTTTCTACGTCGAGACGACCGGGGTCGCCTGCTGGGCGGCGGTCGGCGACTGGACGGACCGCAGTGTCGTCGTCCCCCTGTGCGGGGCTGGACTCAAGACGGGCCTGGCTCCCTGATCGGGGAGCTGCCGACGGCGAGGGAGCGAGCCGGGGTCAGTCCGTCCAGTACGTGTCGTGCTTGATGAAGAACTCGGTCCGCTCCTCCTCCGACCACTGCGCGGCCTCCGCCACCTTCTCGAAGTAATCCTCGCGCGGCGCGCCCGGTGTGAACAGCAGCAGCATCGACGCCGGTGCCTCGGAGTCGTTCCGGAAGGCGTGCAGTCCGCCCTGCGGTACGTAGACGAAGTCGCCCTGCGTCGCGTCGACCCACTGCGCGCCGTCGTAGATCCGCACCGTCCCGTCGAGGATGAAGAACGACTCCGAGATGGACCGGTGGAAGTGTGTGGCAGGGCCGCCGGATCTGGGCGCCATGTCCATCCGGTAGAGCCCGAATTCGCCGTGCGTCGTCTCCGTGGTCGCCAGGTAGTGGGTACTTCCGCCGCTGCGGGTCAGCAGATTCGCCGCCGTGCTCGCCGGCCGGTACGTGGCGCTGATCTCGCCCTTGCCGTCCGTGTACGTCGGTTCCGGGTACGACATGCCGTTCTCCTCCGTCGATCGAACTGTCAGCCGATCACCCCACGCGTCGCCCGCCCACGGCGTCGGCGTCCTTACGTTCGCACAGTGAGCGTCGCGCGCGTCTCTCTCACCACGGTCCTCCCCACCTGATCGCGGGCGCGCTGATCGCCCCGCCGGCGCCCCCCGCACACGGCGTCTCCCCCGACCGCCGCCGTCCCCGCTCCGACGGCCGGTGGCCGGGGACACCGAGGCCGCACGGGCGCACCGCTCGGCCGAAACCGCTCGCGCACGCCCCCGGGGGCGGTGCATCATGGACGGCATGACCGACACGCGAAAGGCCCATGCCGCGTAGGCCGCCGGCCGCCGTCCGCAGGGGCCTGCGGCACCGTCACCGCCCGTGGGAGAGCCGGGCCGTGGTGCCCGGGCTCTCGATGCGCGCCCTGACCGAACTCGCCCACGCCGAACGGGAACGCTTCTGGCCGGGCGCCGCGTACGAAGCGTTCCGGCACTGGCGGCAACTGGCTGACATCCCCGGGCAGGGAGTGCTCTACCCTCTGCGGACGGGTGTGGAAGGACTGGTCGGCCAGGGCGACCACTGGGGTCCGGAGGCATGGCGCGGCGTGCTCGACGTGCTCCTGCACGCGCTTTCGCCGCACTGCGCCCGCGAGTTACGCGCAGTGCTCGCCCCACTCGACGAGCGGTTCCTGCGGCACACCCTCAACGATCCTGCGGCCGGATCAGCGGACACCCCGTGGTGGCTGAGCCGCCTGAAGTACCCCTGACCCCGGACCGGTTCCTCAGCCCTGCTGCGGCTGGAAGTACAGGGCACCCTTCTCGATGAGGTGCCCGGCGTAGGCGCGCCCGATGGCCGGCTTCCCTCGGTACAGCCCCACGTACCCCTGCGCCGTGTCGACGACGACCGGACGGGCGAAGCAGGCGAATTTGTTGCGCTGCTTCTCCTCCGCCCAGGCCATCGCGGCCGGGTCGATCCGGTCGCTGACCAGGAGGGGGAAGCAGGCGACTCCGGTCTGCATGCCGACGGGCAGCCCGCCCTTGTTCTTCTTGGCGTACGCGAGCACCTGTGTGGTGAACGTGTCGATCACCGGGACGGTGATCTCGGGCACGGCGGCGGCCACGGTGAACAGATGCAGGTTGGTGGCCGCCCACCGCATCCGGAAGTCGGCCCGCCGGCCGACGAGAACCGGCACGCCCGCCCAGTCCTCCCAGCGCGGCCCGCAGCCGTCGGCCGCCAGTCGGCCCTCGACCGAGGCCAGGTAGTTCCGTATCGACTCTTCGCTCATGGCGGCGATTGTCCACGGGCCGGGCACGCTCCGGAAGTCCGGAGCGCCCTGTGGGTTCACAGGGTGCGCCGAGGCCGGTTCCGCAGCGGTCGCCGACGCGGTGCGGGGCCCGCTCCGGCAGGATGGGCACCAGGACGGACTGCAGGAACAGCCGCGTGGAGCCACTGCAGCGAGCCGGGCGCCAACTGGCTCTGGACGACCCGGAGTCCACGGCCGACCTGGTGGAACGCTTCATCGGAACCGGCGCCTGCTGAGGATCGGGGTCGGCATGGGCCCGCGCTGTGCAGGTCCGCCTCGCGCATCAGACGCTCACGACGCCGCAGCGGCACGCAGGCGGAACAGGACAGTTCCGATGAGCTTCTCCTCGGGGCAGTAGCCCAACTGTTTGGAGTCCATCGAGCCCGGCTTCTCGCCCAGGAGGACGAGCATGCCCGGCGGCACGTGGGTACCGGGGCATCGGCCGGCCCAGTGCGGTACGGGCTCTCCGGCGACGGCGACGATGCGTTTGACGTACCACGAGTCGGGCGTGGTGCCCGTGGCGGAGTGCCAGCCGTGCTCGGGGTGGGGTGCGACGACGACGGCCACCCGGCCCGTGGCGACACGGCGTCTTCCACGGAGCATGAGGATCCGGTCGCCGGGCATGAGGGTCGGCGACATGCTGTGTCCGCGGACGGTCACAGCCACCAGCCGCCCACGCGCCAACAGGGCTGCGGCGAGGACGAGGAGTCCTGCGAGGGCGAGGAGCACCGGGGCCGCGGCGGTCACCGGACGGTCTCCTCGTAGCCTTCGGCTTGCGTGGTGAAGAGCTCGGCATAGGTGCCGTGGGCGGTCATGAGCTGTTCGTGGGTGCCTGTCTCCTGCACGGTTCCGTCGGCGATGACGACGATGGCGTCTGCGGCGCGGACGGTGTTGAGGCGGTGGGAGACGAGGATGCTCGTCGCGCCCCGGCGCAGTGAGGTGAGCCGGTCGTGGACATGGCGTTCGGCGACCGCGTCGAGGCCGGTGCCGGGTTCGTCGAGGATCATGAGATCCCGTTCGGAGCGCATCAGGGCCCGGGCGAGCGCGAGGCGCTGCCACTGGCCGCCCGACAGCTGGACACCGGGGCTGGTGTCTTCGGTGTCGTCGGGGAAGAACATCCGGCTGAGCATGGTGTCGTACCCCTGTGGGAGGCGGGCGAGGGCGGTGTGGATGTCCGCGTCGGCGGCGGCGGCGTGGATGCGCCCATGGTCGTGGAGAGAACCGAGGTCACCGAGGCCGATGTTCTCCCCGGCGGTGAGGTCGTACTCCATCGGGTCCTGGAAGACAACGCTGACTCGCCGGCGCAGCTGGTCCGCAGGGAAGTCCTTGAGGTCGATGCCGTCCCAGTGGATGCTGCCCCGCTGCGGGTCGTAGAGGCGGCACAGCAGTTTGACAAGGGTGCTCTTGCCGGCGCCGTTGAGACCGACGACGGCCAGGCTGGTGCCGTGCGGGATGGTCAGGCTGATTCCGCGGAGGATCCACGGTCCGTCGTCGGTGTAGCGGAACCAGACGTCCCGGAGTTCGATGCCGTGGCTCAGGGACGGTGGGACGATCGGGGCGGCCGGGGCGGGGAGGTCGTCCCGGACCTGGGTGACATGCAGGTAGTGGCTGAACAGCAGAGCCGTCTGGTGGCTTTGGGCGATGCACCCCACCAGGCCGACGAGTGCCGACTGCATGCCGGCGAGGGCGGCGACGAGGAGGGACACGTCACCGGCGGTGAGGGCGTGTGCGGCGGCCTGGTGCACGCCCCAGACGAGTGCGCCGGTGGAGACGCCGGCTCCGAGGACGGCGAGGGCCGTCTCGTGGGTGACGAGGCGGCGGTCGAGGCGTTCCTCCTGCCGGTTGATGCTGTCGAGATCGGTACGCATGCGCTGCGCGAAGTAGCCGCCGAGGCCGTAGAGGCGGATCTCTTTCGCCGCTTGTGTGTCGGTGAGGAGCCCTCGGTAGAAGATCTGGCGGCGGGCGAGGTTGCTGGTGCGCCAGAACATGTCCGCGCGATGCCGGCTGTTGGCCAGGTGGGCGAAGAGGGCCGGAACGGCCGCGGCGACGAGGACGGCTGCCAGAGTGGGACTGATGAGCAGGAGACTTCCCAGGAAGCCCGCCAGGGTGAGGACTCCCTGGGCGCCCTGGAGTGCTGCACCGACGAGTCGCTCGGCCCCCTGCGCGCTTTGGATGGCGAGTTGGACGCGGTCGTGGAAGGCGGGCTGTTCGAGCTTGGACAGACCGCTGAGCCGGTTGACAGCCGTGAGCAGGTCGGTCTGGGCCCGGGTGGAGGTGGCGCGGCGGATGCGGCCGTCGGCGTAGGAGGAGATGGCTGAGGCGGCGGCGAGGAGGACAGTGAGCAGGCCGATGCCGGCCGCGGCCCAGTTGAGGTCCGAGGCGCGGAATTCATCCGCGGTGAGGCTGTCGACCACGTACTTGAGCAGCCAGGAGGCGGCTACGGGGGCTGTACCCGCGATGACGACGGTGGCGATGCGGACGGCGAGTGCCCCGGGGCAGGACCGCAGCGTGAGGGCGAGTACGGCGGTGAGGCCCCGCAGGAATTCGGCCGTACGGGAGGTGGACCGCCCGCTCATGCGGTGAGGAGGTTGAGCGCGGGCAGGGAACCTTGGCCGATGCCTGTCTCGGTGATGGTCCCGTCGGCGTCGAGGAGGACGAAGGTGGGGTGGTGACGTACGCCGAAGGCGCCGGCAACGGGACCGTTCGGGGGTTCGGTGGCGGTGAGTTCGGTGAGCGGGCCGACTGCTTCGAGCAGGGGGCCGGCCTCGGTGGGCGGTCCGTTGATGACGGCGACGAGATGCGCGCCCGACGGGGTGTTCGCCTCGGCCCACCGTTGGATCTCGGGGAGGCTCTCCCTGGTGGGCCCGCAGTCGGGGCGGAGGAAACAGACGAGGGCGGGGTGCCCGGCCAGGGTGGATTCGCTGACTTCGCCCCGGGGGGTGTGCAAGGTGAAAGCGGGGGTGTGGTCACCTTCGTGTACGGCGAGGGCTGGAGGGCCCGAGGCCGGGGCGGGGGCGGGGGCGGGGGCGGCCATCATGGCACGCCAGCGTTTGACGACCGCGAAGGTGAGGAGGGCGTTGACGAGGGAGACCGCGGCGAGAAGGGCGAGGCCGGTGATGGCGTAGCTCACTCTGTGATCGTCCTTTCAGCGTTGGCCGGTGCGGGCGGAGAAGAAGAAGGCGAGGTCGTCGGTGAAGACGGCGAACACGGTGAGATAGCCGGCGATGGCGACGGCGAGCGCGAGTGCGGGGGCGCTGATGGGAGTGGTGGTGCCGTGGGTGAGGGCGATGGCGCCACCGAGGAGGGCGAGCACGGTGAGCGTGGCGTTGCGGGCGACATGCCAGGGGCCCATGGGCACAGTGGTCCTGCTGCCGAAGCAGGGGCAGCCGGCGGAGCTGCGGCTCCGCATGGTGGTGACGGCGACGGCGCTGAATGCCGCGCACAGGGCGGCGGCGACGGCCAGGCCCGCGGTGAGCGTCCGAGGCAGGGCGAGGAGTACGGCGGCGATGAGCTCCGCCGCGGGCACCAGGACGGCGAGAGCCGGCCGGGCGGCCGCCGGCAGGTAGGTGAGGTCGCCCAGTGCCGTGGCGAATCGGCGGCGGTCGCGCAGCTTGGCGAGACCGGCCACGGCCAGCACGCAGATCAGGGTCAGGCGGCAGACGAGCAGCAGGTCGGACAAGGGTGACTCCGAAAGAATGGGTCCTGGGCCGGCGGACACGGGGCGGGCCGCGCGCGGCCCGCCCCGTGGTTGTTCAGCAGTAGTTCCAGCTGCCGCAGCTGACCCCGCACGCGCCCGTGTAGCAACAGCGGCGGCACCGCTGGGCGCTGGTGCTCCACTCGGTCCAGCAGTCCGGCGCGCAGCCTGCCTCGGCTTCGGCCTTGGGCAGAATCCGCTCGAGCAGGCGGCCCGCACCGGCCTTGAGTGTGCGCATGATTCTCCTCTTCCTGTGTGGATGGGATGTGCGTACTCCGCGGTGCGACCGCGGTCCGCGATCGCACCGGGGTTCAGGAGGCCGCCGGTACCGGTTCGCGGCCGGCGGCGGAGGGAGCGGCGACAACGCCGTCCCGGTAGCCGAGGATCGTGGGGAAGGCGGGGACGCGCAGAGCGCGGAACAGTGGTGATGCCTCGGGCCCCGGTACCACCTCGTCCGCAGGCCCGACGAGTTGGGCGGTCAGGCTGCTCTCGCCGGCTTCGGCGCCGATCACCAGGGCCAGGACCCGGCCGCCTGCCGCCCGCGCCCGGTCGGCCCGTTCGGCGAAGTCGGGGAGGCTGTCGGTGCAGGCCGGGCAGTCGTGGGAGAAGACGCCCAGCAGCAGCTCCCCGGAGCGGAAGTCGTCCTGGGTCAGGGTCCGGCCGCTGAGCGCGGTGGCGGTGAAGTCCGGTAGCCCGTCTCCGGGTTGCGGCCCCTGGGCTGCGAAGTCGTCGCGTCGGCGTACGACTTCGAGCTCCTGCCAGCGACGCATGATGACCATGAGCAGGACGAGGTTGAGCAGGGCGACGGCTCCGACGAGCACCAGACCCGCAATGACGTAAGGCAAGTTGCGACCCCCCTGGCCGGTTGCACGGGGGAGCAGTGTGATAGACGAGGCCTGTCGGAAGGATGCCAACACCTTGCCAGGAACATGACGAGCTGAGCATGATTGCCGCCATGCTTGCCACGGGGTCGCATTTTCGAGTGCTCGGCAGAGTTGAGTGGTCCGTCGACGGACACCCCAGAGCCATCGGCCGCCGCCGCGAGCGTCTGCTGCTGGGTTTACTCCTGCTGGAGATGGGCCGGCCGCTCCCGATGGACCGGCTGATCGATCTGCTGTCGGACGAGGACGAACGACCGCCGTCCCGGACCGATCTGTATGTGCATGTCTGCCGGCTGCGGGCGAGCCTTCGCCAGGGCGGGTGCGACGGGTCGGTGCGGCTGGTGCGGAGCGGTTCGACGTACGCCCTGACCGGCGATCCGCAGCTGGTGGATCTGCACCGCTTCACTCAGCTGGTCAACCGGGCCCAGCGGGCCACCGAGCCGCAGGAGGTTTCACGGCTCGCCTCGTCCGCCCTGGCCGAGTGGCGGGGGGCGGTGCTGGAGGACGTCGCATCCGAGCGGACACGCCGAGGTGTCGGTACCGCTTTCCAAGAACTGCTGATCTCGGCACAACTGCTGCGTGTCGCTGCGGAGTTCAAGCTGCGTAACTACTGGTCGCTTGCCGCGGAGCTCGCGCGGCTCACCGAGGACCATCCGGAAAACGAGATGCTCCTGGCCTTCCGTGCGGCCACGCTCTACGAGTGCGGCCGTCGCGCGGACGCGCTGCGAGTGCTGTCCTCGGCGCGAGCACGAATGACCGCGCGGCTGGGGTTGGATCTGAGCCGCGAGCTGCAGGATCTGCGCGACGCGATCCTGCGGGGCAATCCCATGGACCGCGGCATCTTCCGCTGTGGCGCCCTGGGCGCCGTGTGATGCGCCGTGGCATCCCCACCGACCCGGCACGGTAGTGGTGAGCAGGGGTGACGGGGGACGAAGAATCGGATTTCCCGGCACCGTCCCGGCACGGGAAGAACCAGGGGCCCGACTCCGAAGAGTCGGACCCCGTCTGACCTGCATTTTTACCAGATCAGCGAGTGGTGCTGAGTCGCCCGCTACACGTTGAAGCGGAACTCCACCACGTCGCCGTCCTGCATCACGTACTCCTTGCCCTCCATGCGGGCCTTGCCCTTCGCGCGGGCCTCGGCGACCGAGCCGGTCTCGACCAGGTCCTCGAAGGAGATGATCTCCGCCTTGATGAAGCCCTTCTGGAAGTCGGTGTGGATGACACCGGCCGCCTCGGGGGCCGTGGCACCCTTCTTGATCGTCCAGGCGCGGGCTTCCTTCGGACCTGCCGTGAGGTAGGTCTGGAGGCCCAGGGTGTCGAAGCCGACGCGGCCGAGGGTGGCCAGGCCGGGCTCATCCTGGCCCATGGACTGGAGGAGTTCGAGGGCCTCGTCGTCGTCGAGCTCGATGAGCTCGGACTCGATCTTCGCGTTGAGGAAGATCGCCTCGGCGGGGGCGACCAGGGCGCGCTGTTCGTTCTTGAAGTCCTCGTCGACCAGTTCGTCCTCGTCGACGTTGAAGACGTAGAGGAAGGGCTTGGTGGTGAGGAGGTGCAGCTCGTGGAGGAGCTTGCCCTTCTCGGTGCCCGCGGTGATGCCCGCGGCGAAGAGGGTCTGGCCGGACTCCAGGATCTTCTGGGCCTCCTCGACCGTGGCGAGGACCGCGACCTTCTCCTTCTGGAGGCGGGACTCCTTGGTGAGGCGCGGGACGGCCTTCTCGATGGACTGGAGGTCGGCGAGGATCAGCTCGGTGTTGATCGTCTCGATGTCGTCCTTGGGCGAGACCTTGCCGTCGACGTGGACGACGTTCTCGTCCTTGAAGGCACGGATGACCTGGCAGATGGCGTCGGACTCGCGGATGTTCGCGAGGAACTTGTTGCCGAGGCCCTCGCCCTCGCTCGCGCCGCGCACGATGCCGGCGATGTCCACGAAGTCGACGGTGGCCGGGAGCAGCTTCTGGGAGTTGAAGATCTCCGCGAGCTTGCTCAGGCGCGCGTCGGGGACGCCGACCACGCCGACGTTCGGCTCGATCGTGGCGAACGGGTAGTTGGCCGCCAGCACGTCGTTCTTGGTCAGGGCGTTGAACAGGGTCGACTTGCCGACATTCGGCAGACCGACGATTCCGATCGTGAGCGACACGTTGGCGACTTCCTGCAGTAAGGATGGATGGGCCGATTCTCCAGTTTACGGGCGGGGGCAAGCGGGTAGTCACAGATCCGGTCCGGGCCGATCCGGTTCCCGTTCGGCCATGTGGCATCGAACTCATCGCCAAGGTCACCCAAAGGGCGTGTCCCACGCCTCTGTCCTCACGCCTCGCGACCTACGTTGTCCCGGTGGAGCAGCCCAGAACACGTCCCCCTCGGCACCGGCAGTCGCCTCAGCAGCCCCCGCTGTCCCCGCAGGGCACCCTCGACGAGGCCGACACCGCCTATCGGGCCGTGAGCTCGCCCCGCCCCCGGGCACGCCCGGTGGCGCCCGCCGTGCTCGCGCTGCGCCGGCTGCCCAGTCCTCGGCTCACCGGCATCGGTGCCGCATTGTTCGCCGCCGCCGTCATGTTCTCGCTGGCGTGCCTCGACCGGCTGCTGCTCGACGGTTCGCCGGTGGTGTACGGGGTGCTGTTCCTGCCGGTCAGCGCGCTGACCGCACTGTGGGTACGGCCGGCGGACCTGGTGACCGCACCGATCAGCGTGCCGATCGCGTTCGCCCTCGGTGTGATTCCGATCTCCGGCGGCACGGGCGGCTTCGGCGGGCAGACGATGGCGGTCGTCACCGCGCTCGCCGTCCATGCCGGCTGGCTGTACGGCGGCACGCTCGTCGCGGGGCTCATCGCCACCGTGCGCAAGGTCCGGCTGATGCGGCAGCGCCGGCGGCGGATGCTGCTGGCCGCGCGGACGGCGCGGTCCACCCGGCGTCCGAAGGATTAGCTCCCCCGGTCAGCTGCCCGCCGCGGCCATGGCAGCGCCGACGATGCCCGCGTTGTTCTGCAGCTCCGCGGGGATCATCTCGGCCCGTACGTGGTCGATCAGCGGCAGGAACTTATCCGCCTTGCGGCTGACTCCGCCGCCGATGATGAAGAGCTCGGGTGAGAACAGCATCTCCACATGGGTCAGGTACCTCTGCACCCGGTGCGCCCAGTGGTGCCAGCTCAGATCCTCGTCCTCCTTGGCCTTCGTGGAGGCGTGCTTCTCGGCGTCGTGTCCGTTCAGCTCCAGATGGCCGAGCTCCGTGTTGGGCACGAGCTGCCCGTCGATGAAGACAGCGCTGCCGATCCCCGTACCGAACGTCAGCATGATCACGGTCCCCTTGCGGCCGCGCCCGGCGCCGAACGTCATCTCGGCGATTCCCGCCGCGTCGGCGTCGTTGAGGACGGTCACCGGAAGGCTCAGCTTGTTGCCGAGGAGCGTGCGGGCATCGGTGTCGATCCAGCCCTTGTCGACATTGGCCGCTGTGCGGGTGATACCGCCGGTGACCACGCCCGGGAAGGTGATGCCGACCGGTCCCGACCAGTCGAAGTGGCCGACCACCTCGGCCACGCTGTCGGCCACGTCCTCGGGCGTGGCCGGCTGCGGTGTCAGTACTTTGTGGCGCTCCTGCGCCAGGTCTCCGCGGCCCAGGTCCACGGGAGCACCCTTGATCCCGGATCCGCCGATGTCCACGCCGAAGATCTGCATGCGACCCACGGTACGGGCCCGCGCCGCACCGTGCCCCACTTCCCGGGGCACGGGTCCGCGCCCCGGGGAGTGAGGGACGGATGAGAGGCCGCCCCACCGGTGTGCGCGGCCTCCTGCACCGGGTCGTTACTTCGCGGAGAGCGCCTCAGCCTCTGCGCGCAGGTCCCGGCGGAGCTCCTTGGGCAGCGAGAAGGTGATCGACTCGTCGGCCGTCTTCACCGTCTCCACGTCTGCGTAGCCACGCTCGGACAGCCACTCCAGTACGCCGTCGACCAGCACGTCGGGGACGGAGGCCCCGGAGGTGAGGCCGACCGTGGTGACGCCCTCCAGCCAGGCCTCGTCGATCTCGTGCGCGAAGTCCACCAGATGGGCGGCGGGGGCGCCCGCGTCGAGGGCGACCTCGACCATGCGGATCGAGTTCGAGGAGTTCTTGGAGCCGACGACGATGACCAGCTCGGCGTCCTCGGCCAGCTTCTTCACCGCGATCTGGCGGTTCTGCGTGGCGTAGCAGATGTCGTCGCTCGGCGGCGAGAGGAGCTGCGGGAACTTCTCCTTCAGCGCGTCCACCGTCTCCATCGTCTCGTCGACCGAGAGCGTGGTCTGGGAGAGCCAGACGACCTTCGACTCGTCGCGCACGGAGACGCGGGCGACGTCCTCGGGGCCGTCGACCAGGGTGATGTGGTCGGGCGCCTCGCCGCTCGTGCCGATGACTTCCTCGTGGCCCTCGTGGCCGATCAGGAGGATGTCGTAGTCCTCCTTGGCGAACCGGACCGCTTCCTTGTGGACCTTGGTGACCAGCGGGCACGTCGCGTCGATCGTGGCGAGCCTCCGCTCGGCGGCCTCGGCGTGGACGGTCGGTGCGACGCCGTGCGCGGAGAACATCACGATGGAGCCCTCGGGGACCTCCGCGGTGACGTCGACGAAGATCGCGCCCTTCTTCTCCAGCGTCTGCACGACGTACTTGTTGTGCACGATCTCGTGGCGGACGTAGATCGGGGCCCCGTACTGCTCCAGGGCCTTCTCGACGGCGATCACGGCACGGTCCACACCCGCGCAGTAGCCACGGGGCGCGGCGAGCAGGACGCGGCGCGTGGCGCCCGCACTCGGGTCGGTGGCGGGTGACGGGCTGGGCGTAGCAGTCATGCGTCCCATCGTAAGGCCGTGCCGAACAGGCGCGGGATCAGCCGGGTCGGGAGACTTGCCCATACGCGACGTACGCCACGTACGCCCCGTACGCGACTGTGTCCGCGCGATCTACGGAGGGCTCATGGCCGGCAGCGGTACGGACAGGGCGGGACTGCGGCGGACGCTCGGGTTCCGGGATCTGGTGGTGTACGGGCTGCTGTTCATCGCGCCCATGGCGCCTGTCGGCATCTTCGGCACGCTCGACGCGAAATCGGGCGGTGCGGTCGCGCTCGTGTACGTCGCGGCGACCGTCGTCATGGCGTTCACCGCCTTCAGTTACGCCCAGATGGTGCGGGTCGCGCCGCTGGCCGGTTCGGTCTTCGCGTATGCGCGCAAGGGGCTCGGGGAGGGGCCCGGGTTCATCGCCGGGTGGATGGCGATGCTGGACTATCTGCTGATCCCGGCGGTCGCCTACCTCTTCTCCGGGATCGCGATGAACTCGCTGGTGCCGTCTGTGTCGCGGTGGGTCTGGACGGCGCTCGCGGTGGTCGTCACCACGCTGCTCAACCTGTGGGGGGTGCGGGCTGCCGCCCGCGTCGGCTTCGCGGTGCTGGCGATGGAGATCGCGGTGCTGGGGGTGTTCCTGGTGTCGGCGGTGGTCGTGCTCGTGCGGGACGGGGCGCAACGCGGCTGGTGGACGCCGTTCACCGGGGACTCCGGCTTCTCGACGTCGGCGGTGCTGGGCGCGGTGTCGGTGGCCGTGCTCTCGTACCTGGGCTTCGACGCCATCGCCTCGTTCGCGGAGGAGGCCACCGGGGGCTCGGAGAAGGTGGCGCGGGCGGTGCTGTTCTGTCTGGTGATCGCGGGCGTCCTGTTCGTGGCGCAGGGCTATCTGGCGGCCCTGCTGGAGCCGATGACGTCGGCGGAGCTGGCCGCCCATCCGGCCGGGCAGGGGTCCGCCTTCTACGACACGGTGGACTTCGCCGTCGGCACCTGGCTGCACGACCTGGTAGCGGTCAGCAAGGCGATCGGGGCGGCGTTCGCGGCGCTGGCCGGGCAGGCGGCGGCGGGGCGGCTGCTGTTCGCGATGGCCAGGGAGCAGCGGCTGCCCTCGATGCTGGCACGGGTCGACCCGCGGTCCGGGGTACCGCGGACCGCGATCCTGATCGCCGCGGCCGTGACGCTGGTGGCGGCGGTCTGGGCGGCCCGGCGCGCCGACGGCCTCGACCATCTGGTGTCGGTGGTCGACATCGGTGCGCTGACGGCGTTCGTACTGCTGCACGCGTCGGTGATCGGCTGGTTCGCCGTGCGCCGGATGGACGGGCCGCCCAGCTGGTGGCGGCACGTGCTGGTGCCGGTGGTGGGTGCGGGGGTGCTGGTCGCGGTGATCGCGGAGGCGTCGGCGAGCGCGCAGGTGGTGGGGGTCTTCTGGCTGGCGGTGGGGATCGTGGTCCTGGCGTTGCAGTGGGGGCGGCACCCGGCTGCATGACGGCCGCCCCCACGACAGG
>NZ_JBHVEE010000070.1:0-50023 GCF_042802415.1 Streptomyces sp. NPDC057486
ATGTCGCAATCCACACCAGGCCAGAAGGCCCTCACCCATTTCAAGACCAATCAGCCGTGAACCCTGTCACCAACCTCCGTGGACAGAACACCTAGTGCCCCTCCCGGCAAACATTGCCGGTCGCAGCACTAGCCGCCGATCGCCGACATCGGGCGGTCGGGCTGCAGGAACGACGGATCGTCCAGACCGGATCCGGCCTTTTTTCCCCACATCGCGAGACGCCAGATCCGGGCGATCTCCTCGTCCGGGGCCTCGGACCGCAGCGCGCCGCGCAGGTCGGTCTCCTCGCGGGCGAACAGGCAGGTGCGCACCTGGCCGTCGGCGGTGAGCCGGGTGCGGTCGCAGGCCCGGCAGAACGGGCGGGTGACGGAGGCGATGACGCCGACCCGGTGGGGTCCGCCGTCGACGAGCCAACGCTCGGCGGGGGCGGAGCCGCGCTCGTCCTCGCCCTCGGCGGTGAGGGCGAAGCGGGTGCGCAGCGAGGCGAGGATGTCGCCTGCCGTGATCATGCCGTCGCGCTTCCAGCCGTGCTGGGCATCGAGCGGCATCTGCTCGATGAAACGGAGCTCGTATCCGTGCTCCACGGCCCAGGCGAGCAGGTCGGGGGCCTCGTCGTCGTTGAGCCCCGGCATCAGCACGGCGTTGACCTTGACCGGGGTGAGGCCTGCGTCGTGGGCGGCTTCGAGACCCGCCAGCACGTCGTGGTGGCGGTCGCGTCGGGTGAGGGTCTTGAAGACGTCGGGGCGCAGGGTGTCCAGGGAGACATTGACCCGGTCCAGTCCGGCGGACCTGAGGGCGGCCGCTGTGCGCTTCAGCCCGATGCCATTGGTGGTCAGCGACATCTTCGGGCGGGGCGTCAGCGCCGCGCACTGCTCGACGACGGAGACGAGACCGGGACGCAGCAGCGGCTCGCCGCCGGTGAAGCGGACTTCCGTGATCCCCAACTGGGTGACGGCGATGCGGACGAGCCGGACGATCTCGTCGTCGCTCAGCAGGTCCGGCTTGGCCAGCCACTGCAGTCCCTCTTCGGGCATGCAGTAGGTGCACCGGAGGTTGCAGCGGTCGGTCAGCGAGACACGCAGGTCGGTGGCGACGCGATCGTAGGTGTCGATGAGCATGGTGCCCCCTCCCCCGGTGGATCCCCGGTTGCGGATCTGACTCCTTTGAGACTACGCGAGACCTGCGGCACGCAGGTGGCCCGATTGCCACGAGGTGCGGCGCGGCCGCGTCGTAGGACTCTACGACGCGGCCGCGGGAACAGCGTGGTGCGTGGCTCGAACTTTTCGATTGGTTCCCTCTCGTCAGTGGGCACCGACGCCGGTGAGCGACTTGACCTCCAGCTCGGCGTACTTGCCCTTGTCCGGCTCCTCCTTCGAGAGGAGGGAGCCGAGCCAGCCGAGCAGGAAGCCCAGCGGGATGGAGATCAGGCCGGGGTTCTCCAGCGGGAACCAGGCGAAGTCGACGCCCTTGAACATCGATGTCTTCGCGTTGCCCGAGACGACCGGCGAGAACAGCACCAGGATCACCGAGCTGGCCAGACCGCCGTAGATCGACCAGAGGGCGCCCTGGGTGTTGAACCGCTTCCAGAAGAGGCTGTAGAGGAGAGTCGGGAGGTTGGCGGAGGCCGCGACCGCGAAGGCGAGCGCCACCAGGCCGGCGACGTTCATGTCGCGGGCGAAGGCGCCGAGGATGATCGCGACGGCGCCGATGAGGACGGTGGCCCAGCGGGCGGCGCGCATCTCCTCCTTCTCGGTGGCCCTCCCCTTGCGGATGACGTTGGCGTAGATGTCGTGGGCGAAGGAGGACGAGGAGGCGAGGGTGAGGCCCGCGACGACGGCGAGGATCGTGGCGAAGGCGACGGCGGAGATCACGGCGAGCAGTACCGCTCCCCCCGTCGTGCCCACACCACCGAGGTACTCGGCGAGTTGCGGAGCCGCGGCGTTGCCGGCCGGGTTCTTCGCCTTGATCTCGTCCGGGCCGATGAGCGCCGCGGCGCCGAATCCGAGCGCGATCGTCATCAGGTAGAAGGCGCCGATGATGCCGATGGCCCAGTTCACCGACTTACGGGCGGCCTTGGCGGTCGGGACCGTGTAGAAGCGGATCAGGATGTGCGGGAGTCCGGCGGTGCCGAGGACCAGGGCGATACCGAGGGAGAGGAAGTCCAGCTTCGAGGTGCCGGTGGCGCCGTACTTGAGGCCGGGCTCCAGGAACGCCGCTCCGTGACCGCTCTTCTCGGCGGCCGTGCCGAGCAGGTCGGAGACGTTGAAGTCGAACTTGAGCAGCACCAGGAAGGTCATCAGGAGGGCACCGGCGATGAGCAGGACGGCCTTGACCATCTGCACCCAGGTGGTCCCCTTCATGCCGCCGACGGTGACGTACACGATCATCAGGATGCCGACCAGCGCGACGATGAGGATCTTTCCGGCGTCGCTGGTGATGCCGAGGAGCAGCGAGACGAGCACGCCCGCGCCCGCCATCTGCGCCAGCAGGTAGAAGATCGAGACGACGATGGTGGAGACGCCCGCGGCGGTACGGACCGGACGCTGCCGCATCCGGTAGGCGAGGACGTCGCCCATCGTGTAGCGGCCGGAGTTGCGCAGCGGTTCCGCGACGAGCAGCAGGGCGACCAGCCAGGCGACGAGGAAGCCGATCGAGTAGAGGAAGCCGTCGTAGCCGAAGAGGGCGATGGCACCGGCGATACCGAGGAACGAGGCGGCGGACATGTAGTCGCCGGAGACCGCGAGTCCGTTCTGGAAGGCGGTGAACTGGCGGCCGCCCGCGTAGAAGTCGGAGGCGCTCCTGGTCTGCCGGCCGGCCCAGACGGTGATGCCCAGGGTCGCGGCGACGAAGACCGCGAAGAGCGTGATGATCAGTGGCCGGTGCTCGGCGGTGGACGAGGCGGCGAGCTGGATCACGGGGTGCGAGTGGTACGCGGCGCTCATGCGTCGGCCTCCATACGGGACTTGATGGCCTCGGCCTTGGGGTCGAGCTTCGCCGCGGCGTGCCGCGCGTAGAACCAGGCGATGAGGAAGGTGGTGGCGAACTGGGCGAGGCCGAACACGAAGGCCACGTTGATGTTGCTGTACACCTTGGTGCCCATGAAGCCGCCGGCGTAGTTCGACAGCAGCACGTAGAGCAGGTACCAGAGCACGAACGCGATGGTCAGCGGGAAGGCGAACGAGCGGTGGGCGCGGCGCAGTTCGGCGAACTCCGCGCTCTCCTGGACCTCGACGAACCGTTCTGTCGTGGGCTGGGCAGGGCCGGTGTCCGGGCCGGCTTTGGGCGGCGATGCATCGGTAGCCACGGATTCTCCTCGCGACGCGGGTGCGGTGGTGGGGGCGGTGGATTTCACAACAGAATTTCGATGTCGGGGGTTGGTGGTGCGACTCCCCCTGACAACGGCACGTGGGGCGCGGCGAAGCGGTTCACCGCGAGTTGCCACTTCTCCGCTTCACCCGTCGACGGCACCCCTCGAACTGAATGACGTCAATTCATTGATGTGCAGGATGATCAGCGATAGCTTCACCGTTCATGCACACGACCGGACACATCCCGTGTCCGGTCGGCTGACAGGATGATGTGGAGACCCCATGGCTCATCTGGGATCCAGACGGACCCGCGTACTGACGCTGCCCGTCGGATTGGCCCTCACGGCCTCGCTCGGCTTCCTGCCGACGAGTGCCGCATCCGCCGCTCCGTCTGACGGAGTGCCCACGGCGGCGGTCTCGACTGACGGCCCGAAGCTGTCGTACGTCGTCAACACCACCCCTGTGCACAGCACGGGTGTGGTGCGCCGAGCGATAGCCGCGGCCGGCGGGACGATCGTGACGTCGCACGACCGCATAGGCGTGATCGTCGTCCACTCCTCGAACCCCGACTTCGCGAAGGCCATTCGCAACACCCCGGGCGTCGAGTCGGCCGGTGCTACTCGCACCGCCCCTCTCCGGTCCGTCGCCACGACCGAGGAGGGCAGCACCGAGCTGCTGACCGCCGAGGAGGCCGCGAAGGCCGCCGCGGCCGCGGGCCCGGGCCAGGAGCCGCTGGAGCCCAACCAGTGGGACATGCGCGCCATCCAGGCCGACGAGGCCAGCAAGATCAACGATGGCAGCGCCTCGGTCACCGTCGGCGTGATCGACACAGGTGTCGACGACACCCATGAGGACCTCAAGGCGAACTTCTCCAGGGAGCAGTCGGCGAACTGCGTCGGCGGCGTGGCCGACACGACCGAGGGCGCCTGGCGTCCGTACACCGACGGCAGTGACCACGGCACGCATGTCGCCGGGACGATCGCCGCCGCCCGCAACGGCATCGGCGTCACCGGTGTCGCCCCCGGTGTCAAGGTGGCCGGCATCAAGGTCAGTGAGCCCGGCACCAGCCTCTTCTACACCGAGGCGGTCGTCTGCGGCTTCGTCTGGGCCGCCGAGCACGGCATCGAGGTCACCAACAACAGCTACTACGTCGACCCCTGGTACTTCAACTGCCAGGACGACCCGGACCAGAAGGCTCTGCTCGACGCCCTCACCCGCGCCACGAAGTACGCCGAGCGCAAGGGCGTCCTCAATGTCGCCGCGGCCGGCAACGAGAACTACGACCTGGCGTCGCACGAGATCCTCGACCCGTCCAGCCCGAACGACACCACCCCGGGACCGCGCACCGTGGACCCGCACAAGTGCTTCGACATCCCGACCCAGCTGCCGGGCGTCGTCACGGTCTCCGCGACCGGCGTCAAGGGCTTCAAGTCGTACTACTCCAGCTTCGGTCTGGGCGTCGCCGACGTGTCCGCCCCCGGCGGCGACAGGTGGCAGGTCCCGGCCACCCCGGACGCCAACGGCCGTGTGCTCTCGACGGTCTTGAACGGCCAGTACGGCTACAAGCAGGGCACCTCGATGGCCACCCCGCATGTCGCGGGCGTCGCGGCCCTGCTGAAGAGCACGCACCCGAAGGCCACGCCGGCGCAGCTGCAGGAGCTGCTGAAGGCCCAGGCCGTCAACCCGGGTTGCCCGTCCAAGGTCTACAACTCGGCCGGCCAGCTGGTCGACGCGACGACCTGCAAGGGCGACAGCAAGGTGAACGGCTACTACGGCCACGGCATCGTCAACGCCCTGAACGCCGTCAAGTAGTCTGCTCCGCACCTCTGCGCAACCGGGGCCGGACGGGAAGCACTTCCCGTCCGGCCCCGTCGTCATGGCGTCATGGCATGACGAGCATCTTCAGCGCCGTGCGCTCGCCCGTCGCCCGGTGGCGCGCCTCCTCGACGATCCCAAGGAACTCGTGGCCGGTCCCGGTACGTGAACTGAATGGCGCAGGACTCCTCCCCGTCGGTATTACCGGTGGCCGAGCATGCGGCTGCCGCCGGCAACACGCCTGAAGTCCGTCCGCCCCGGCTCACAGTCGTCCTCCCTGATTGATGCTCCGAAGACTGAGGATCCCCTTGCCGAGCGTCCTCGCCCTCGTCGAGCACCTGAACGCGTTGGTGCACAAGGTGGGGTTCCCGTGCCCAGCTCCGACATGACTCATTCACGAACATGCCCGGCCTCGTACGTGCCGACGGAACGGATGTCGTACGTGTTGGAGCAGCTGCTGGTCGGGCTGTTCGTGACGTCGAAGTCCGTGGTCGCTCGGCGGCCGCGCTCCACATTTCGAACTGAATGACGCCAATTCATTGATGAGCCGGATGATCAGCGATAGCTTCACCGTTCATGCACACGGCCGGACACACCCTGTGTCCGGTCGGCTGACACGGATGATGTGGAGACCCCATGGCTCATCTGGGATCCAGACGGACCCGCGTACTGACGCTGCCTGTCGGATTGGCCCTCACGGCCTCGCTCGGCTTCCTGCCGACGAGCGCCGCATCCGCCGCCCCGTCTGACGGACTGCCCACGGCGGCGGTCTCGACTGACGGCCCGAAGCTGTCGTACGTCGTCAACACCCGTGCTGGTCACGGCACCGTCGCGCAGGTGAAGAAGGCGATAGCCGCGGCCGGCGGCACGGTGGTGATCGCCTATGAGCAGATCGGCGTCATCGTCGTCCACTCGCAGAACCCGGACTTCGCGGAGTCGATCCGCCGGGTCGAGGGCGTCGAGTCGGCGGGGGCCACCCGCACCAACCCCATCGTTCCGCAGGCCACCAAGGACATCGGGGTCGAGCAGCCGCTCTCCGCCGAGGAGGCTCGGACCGCTGCCGCGGAGGCCACGGGCGACCAGGATCCGATGGAGCCCCTCCAGTGGGACCTGCCCGCCATCAAGGCGGACAAGGCACACCAGGTGTCGCTGGGCAGCAGGAACGTCACGGTCGCGGTCATCGACACGGGTGTCGACGACACGCACCCGGATCTGGCGCCGAACTTCGACCGCGGGGCGTCGGCGAACTGTGTGAGCGGCGCGCCGGACACGACAGACGGCGCCTGGCGTCCGCAGACCGGCGAGAGCGACCACGGCACGCACGTCGCGGGCACCATCGCCGCCGCGAAGAACGGCATCGGCGTGACCGGTGTTGCGCCGGGCGTGAAGGTGGCGGGTATCAAGGTGTCGACCCCGAGCGGGTTCTTCTACACCGAGGCCGTCGTCTGCGGTTTCGTCTGGGCCGCCGAACACGGCGTCGACGTCACGAACAACAGTTATTACACCGACCCCTGGCTCTTCAACTGCAAGAACGACCCGGACCAGGGCGCCCTGGTGGAAGCGGTCACCCGCGCCAGCCGGTACGCGGAGCGCAAGGGCACGGTCAACGTCGCCGCGGCCGGCAACAGCCGCCAGGACCTGGCCGCCGACGCGCTGGAGGACTCGACCAGCCCGAACGACACCACGCCGGTGACCCGGACCATCGACCCGCGGAAGTGCCTCGACATCCCGACGATGCTGCCGGGTGTCGTCACGGTCTCCGCGACCGGCGCCAAGGGCCTGAAGGCCTCGTACTCCAACTACGGTAACGGGATCATCGATGTGGCTGCCCCGGGCGGCGACTCGACGATCTACCAGACGCCCGCACCGCCGGCCACGAGCGGTCTGATCCTGTCGACGCTGCCGGGCGGCAAGTACGGCTACAAGGCCGGTACGTCGATGGCCTCCCCGCATGTCGCGGGCGTGGTGGCCCTGATCAAGTCGTCGCACCCGCACGCCCCGGCGGCCGCGGTGAAGGCGCTGCTGATGTCCCAGGCGGACGCGACCGCGTGCGGCGCCCCGTACGACATCAACAACGACGGCAAGATCGACGCCGTCTGCGAGGGTTCCAAGAACCTCAACGGCTTCTACGGTGCCGGTGTGGTGGACGCGCTGGACGCGGTCCGCAGGTAACCGGCACGTAGTCGGGAGGCGTAAAGCGGGAAGGGCCGGGGCGTCCCCGGCCCTTCCTTACGTAAAAGTGGCACTCAGTGCCATAGTGCGGACATGACACACGTACAGAGCTCCGGTACGGAGCAGGCCTGGGCCGCTCTCGGCGGTGACCCCGCGCTTCTCGGCCGTGTCGGATTCGGCGGACCCACCGGTGCACTGCCCGCGCGGCTGCCCGTCCTGGAGCTGGCCCGCTCCACTGTCGCGGTCTGTTCGCTGGCCGCCGCCGAACTCGCGGCGCGCCGCGTGCGGGGCGGCGCCGGTCCCGTACCGCGGGTCCTGGTCGACGACGGGGCGGTGGGCACGGCGTTCCTCAGCGAGCGGCATCTGCGGATCGACGGGCGCGCGCCGACGACGTTCGCCCCGCTGTCCCGGTTCTGGCGGACGGCCGACGGCTGGGTGCGCACCCACGCCAACTACCCGCACCACCGAGCCCGGTTGCTCACCGCACTCGGCCTGCCCGACGACGCCGGGGTGGACACGGTGGCGGCCGTACTCGCCGAGCGCCGGTCGGCGGAGATCGAGGAGACGGTGTACGCCGCGGGCGGTCTTTCGGTCGCGCTGCGCACCCGCGAGGAGTGGGCGGCGCACGAGCAGGGCGCCGCGATCGCCGCACGCCCGCTGCTCACGCTCGAACGGACCGAGGGGCCGGGCCCGATGACGCCGCGCCGCCTCTCCCCGCTGTCGGGTTCGCCGCTGCTGCCCGTCGCCGGGCTCAGGGTCCTGGACCTGACCCGGGTCCTCGCCGGTCCGGTCGCGACCCGCACGCTGGCGCTGCTGGGCGCGGACGTGCTGCGGATCGACGCGCCGCAGCTGCCGGAGAGTCAGGACGCCCACAACGACACGGGCTTCGGCAAGCGGTCGGTCTCCCTGGACCTGCGCGACCGGGCCGGGCGGGCGACGTTCGAGGAACTGCTGGCCGACGCCGATGTACTGGTCACCGGATACCGGCCGGGTGCGTTGGAGGCGTACGGCCTGACTCCGGAGGCACTCGCCGTACGCCGTCCCGGTCTGGTCCTCGCGCAGGTGTCCGCGTGGGGCCGGTACGGGCCGTGGCACGAGCGGCGCGGCTTCGACAGCCTGGTCCAGGTGGCCACCGGCGTCGCGACGCTGGAGGGAAGCGCGGGAGCACCGGGCGCGCTGCCCGCGCAGGCCCTCGACCACGGCACCGGGTACCTGCTGGCGGCGGGGGTGCTGCGGGCGCTGTCCGAGCAGCACGACGAAGGCGGTTCGCGGCTGCTGCGGCTCGCGCTCGGGCAGACGGCGCACTGGCTGTGCAACGGCCTCCAGGAGCAGTCGGCCGACGGCGCCGCGGAGACGTACGACCCCGAGAAGCACCTCGGCGCCACTGACAGCGCGATGGGACGCCTGCGGTACGCCCTGCCGCCGGTGTCCTTCGCGGGCGGCCCGGCGGACTGGTCGCGCCCGCCGGGCCGGCTGGGCGCGGATTCCCCGGTGTGGGGTGTCACCGCGGCTGCCACCGCCGGAACCCGCTGACCTGGACGGGCCCGTCGGACATGTCCCGTCCGCCGGGCCCGCACGGTTCACTGCCTGGTCCGCTACGGCTTGATGAGGACCTTCAGCGCCCTGCGCTCGTCCATGGCCCGGTAGCCCGCGGGGACCTCGTCGAGGCCGATGGTGAGGTCGAAGACGGGCGACGGGTCGATCGTGCCGGACAGGACGTCGGGGAGCAGTTCCGGAATGTACGCACGCACGGGGGCGACGCCGCCGCGCAGGGCGATGTTCCGGTCGAACATGACGCCGAGATCCAGCCCGGTACCGCTGCCGTGCGGCACGCCGACGTAGCCGATCGAGCCGCCGTCGCGGGTGATCTCGACCGCCGTACGCATCGACTGCTCGGTGCCGACGGCCTCGATCACGGCATGCGCGCCCGCGCCGCCGGTCAGTTCCCGTACGGCCGCGACGGCCGCCTCGCCGCGCTCGGCGACGACGTCCGTGGCGCCGAAGCGGCGGGCGATGTCCGTACGCACCTGGTGGCGGCCCAGCGCGATGATCCGCTCGGCGCCGAGCCGCTTGGCGGCCATGACGCCGCACAGGCCGACCGCCCCGTCCCCGACGACCGCGACCGTGGAGCCGGGCCTCACGCCCGCGCCCAGGGCTGCGTGGTGGCCGGTGCCCAGCACGTCGGACAGGGCCAGGAGCGCCGTGAGCAGCCGGTCGTCGGACGCGGCGGCGGCCGGGAGCTTGACCAGTGTGCCGTCGGCGAACGGGACGCGGACGGCCTCGCCCTGACCGCCGTCGGAGCCGACCGAGCCCCAGAAGCCGCCCTGCGGGCAGGACGTCATCAGGCCTTCGGCGCAGTACTCGCAGCTGCCGTCGGACCACACGAAGGGGGCGACGACCAGGTCGCCGACCGTGAATCCGGCGACCTCCGGGCCCGCCTCCTCGACGATCCCGAGGAACTCGTGGCCGATCCGCTGACCGGGCTGCCGGGCGGACTCGCCGCGGTACGCCCACAGGTCGCTGCCGCAGATACAGGCCCGCAGGACCCGCAGCACCACATCGGTGGGCTGCTGGATCGTCGGGTCCGGCACCTCCTGCACACGTATGTCGTGGGGGGCGTGGATGACGGTGGCGCGCATGCGTGGGGGTCCTTGCTGATCTCAGATGCTGGTGCTCCGCTCACGGTACGCCCCAGGGGCGACACCGGCCCATTTCGCACCCGGTGCAAGCGCTCCGACGGTCAGCAGGAACTGCGCCGCGATGTAGGTGAGCATGATCCAGAAGTCGGGGGCGGGCAGCTGGGGCAGGTCGGCGATGCCGGTGGCGATCAGCGCGTCGGAGAGCAGGAAGAGCGCCCCGCCGACGGCCGCGTACCGGCCGAAGGTGCTGGACCGGTAGGCCATCGCGGTGAGCAGCAGGCTGTACCCGGCCATCGGGATCCGCAGGTCCGCGGGCAGCCCGCCCCAGAGCACGACGAGGAAGCCGGCCAGGACGGCCGCATACGCGACGCCCGGCAGCACGGAACTCCGGGCCCGCCCGAAGAGCCACAGATAGCAGACATGACCTGCGGCGAAGGAGCCCATGCCGATGAGGAAGGCGGCGTCGGCGTCCAGCAGCAGGAGCGTGTCGCCGCCCCAGCCGAAGAGCAGCGCGGCGATCAGCGGCCGGGGGCCGCGGCGGGCGGCGGCGTACCCGGCGAGCAGCGGCATGAGCAGCGGCTTGGCGACGAGGTGCGCGACGCCTACATCGGCGAGGACACCGATGAGATCGACGGCGGAGGCGACGAGGAAGGCGATGAGCAGGGGATGTACGAGGCGCGCCCGCTGATCGGCGACCGTGGCGGCGCTCATCCGGTGCGACCGGGTACGGGGACGACGGTGGCGGAGGCCTTGGACGCCGGCTGCCACCCCGGTCCGCGGAAGACCCGCCCGGCCCGCTCGCCCCAGCTCTCCGCCGCCCGTACGTCCCGGGCGATCGCGGCGTACTCGTGGGTCGCGACGCGCAACGGGTTGTGGGTGGCGATGTTCTTGGTGAGCCCGTAGACCGGCTGCTCGGTCTCGGCGGCGAAGGAACCGAAGAGCCGGTCCCACAGGATCAGGATGCCGCCGAAGTTCCGGTCGAGATAGCCGCCCTGGGACGCGTGGTGCACCCGGTGGTGGGAGGGCGTGTTCAGTACGTACTCGAAGGGCCGGGGCAGCTTGTCGATCCGTTCGGTGTGGACCCAGAACTGGTAGACGAGATTGGCCGAGGAGCAGAACGCCAGCGCCGCCGGATGGACCCCGCACGCGACGAGCGGCACATAGAACGGCCAGACGGTCAGCGAGGTCCAGGGCTGGCGCAGCGCGGTGGTGAGGTTGAACTTCCGGCTGGAGTGGTGGACCACATGGCAGGCCCAGAGGATCCGGACGACGTGGTGGCCGCGGTGGGACCAGTAGTAGAGGAAGTCCTGCGCGAGCAGCATCAGCAGGACCGTCCACCACAGGACGGGGACGCGGAGCGGGGTCAGCTCGTAGACCGCGGTGTAGATCGCCACGATGGGCACTTTCCACAGCAGGTCGAAGACGAGGCTGCCGAGCCCCATGGTGACGCTGGTGACGGCGTCCTTGGTCTCGTACCCGGCGGCGTCCTCGTCGGGGTGGATGCGGTGGCTGACCATCTCGACAACGGTGAGCAGGACGAAGGCCGGTATGGACCACAGCACGACATCGGGCAGGTTCGGCTCCATGCGAGCACCGTAGAGCTGCAGGTCGGCCTGGGACTAGACGTTGTTACCAACAAGTATGCGAGACGCGATGTCAGCAACCTTTGGCACCTTCTGCCAAGAGGGGCCTCGCACGATTCCGCTCATGTGGCCTCGGGCGGGATCGGTGTGGCCTGGTGGTAGTACATCTGCCACGTCGCGCTCCCACTCCGCCTGCGCCAGAGTGAACTCCGTCGTGCCCGGCTTCCACCGATCACGGTCTCGTAGGTGAGGTGCACCAGCCCGGGTGCCAGCAGGACACCGGTCATGTCCGAGGGCTCGAAGCGCGGGCCGTCCTCTGCCGCACCGTCCATCTCGGGCAGCGCGGCCAGCATGTCCTCATACCTCCACCGCCGGCCCGAGGCGCCGACCTCCACGAAGTCCGGATCCAGCAGCTTCCCGGCCCGCGATCGTGATGTGCGCACGTCGGGGTCCATCAGTCGCAGTTCGCCCGCGATGGCTTCGCGTACCTCGTCCGTCTCTCTGCTCATGCGGCATCCTCGCCCGGGTGACCTGCCGCTGCGCAACCGAATTGCCTCCGCAGAGCGGGCTCGGCCGCGGTTCCGGGGAGCCGAACGGTGGGCCGTCGGTCAGAACCGAGCCGCCGCGGAACGGCTCCGACAGCATGCTCGCCGGCGGCTCCGCAGGCGGCGGGTCGCCCGCGCCGGTGCGGTCAGCATGGTCCAGCCCTCCACACGAGAGGTCCTAGACCCCCACCGCCCCCAGCAACGCCCCCGCCCCATAGGTCACCGCCATGGCCACCGCTCCCCCACCCATGTTCCGCAGTATCGCGCGCCCCACCGTCGCGTCGCCCAGCCGTGCACTCCACCACCCCGTGAGCCCCAGCGCGGCCAGGACCGCCAGGACCGTGACGATCAGGCGTACGGACGACGGCGGCAGCACGATCGCCAGCAGGGGCAGCAGGGCGCCCACCGTGAACGCCAGGAAGCTGGCGCCCGCCGCGTGCCAGGGGTTCGTCAGGGCGTCCGGGTTGATGCCCAGCTCCACCTCCGCGTGGGCGCGCAGCGCGTCGCGGTCGGTGAGCTGGAGGGCGGCCTCGCGGGCGACTTCACGGCTGAGGCCCTTGCCCTCCAACAGGCCGGTCAGTTCCACGAGTTCCGCCTCCGGGGTCTCCTTCAGCTCGCGTTTCTCCGTGGCCAGTGCAGCCTGTTCCGAGTCGCGCTGGGTGGAGACCGATACGTATTCGCCCGCCGCCATCGACATCGAACCGGCCAGCAGCCCGGCCAGGCCCGCTGTCAGCAGGGCGCCGCGGTCGTTGGTGACTCCGGCGACACCGACGACGAGGCCCGCGGTGGAGACCACGCCGTCGTTGGCACCGAGGACCGCGGCGCGCAGCCAGTTCAGCCGCGCGCCCAGTCCGTTGCCGTGCGGTTCGCTGTGTGCCTGGGTATCCGTCACCCGGGGATGGTCTCACCGTTCTAGCCAGTGTGCATGAGTGAGTCCTGGACCCACTGATGTGTACTGGGCGCATCCCGAACGGTTCTGGATGCGCTGGGTTCCCGCGTTCGCGTCCCGTTCGGCGACGGCTCTCCGGGGGGCCGGTCCGTTGCGGGTGGGCGGGTTCCCTCACACCCCCGGGCGCCTGGTTCGGCCTGGACGGTCCGATGCCCCGCACGATCACTCCGGTCGTGTGGGGGCGGTGCCGTCCGACGCCGGACCGGGTGCCCGAGGGCGCGTCGTCCGATCGCGATACCGGCGGCATCGTGACGGGACATCGTGCGGTGCGGGGTGGCCAGCGGTTTCTGCCAGTGCTGGGCACCCCACATGCTGGTGTAGGCGGGGTCGACCGCGACAATGCTCAGGCCCTGTTCGGCGGCCATGGAGACCAGCCGGGCCTTGAGTTTGCCAGTCGGGATGCCGGAGATGAGCTGGCGGAAGCGTTTCCTGCGGCCATGTCTTTCGCGGGTCTTCTCGGAGATGAAGTCGAGGTCCTCAATGGCGATCGCGGCGCCACCGGCCTGCTTGGCCCAGTGCAACAACTGGGTCAGGGCATGGCGGATCTGGGCGTCGCGGTGATCGGCGGTGCCGGAGAGGTCGTAGGGGAAGTGGCGGGGGTCGCCGATGGGGTTGCCGTGTGGGTCGAGGTGGTAGGCGGCGAAGTGATCGGCGTTGGCGTCGACGCCGATCATGCCCCGGGCGCGGGCAGTCTCCAGCGGGACGGTCTGCACGACGGGGCGTTGCCAGGACGCGGTGAGGTACCAGCGGCCACGGTCCACGTCGAGGTGGATGCGGTAGGCGACGGCCCGGTTCGCGGCGATACGGTCGGCCCACTCCACGCCACGGTGCGCAAACGCGACGGTGGAGGCGAGGGTGTACCGACCGTGCGGGGCGTTGGCCAGGTGCGCGAGCGGGGCGGGCAGCTTGATCGACACTTCGCCGGTGTCGGTGACGCGGATGGTTTCGTTCCCGAACCTTTTCCCGGACTCGCCGTCGGCGTCGATGAACCAGCGTTCCGCTTCCCAGCGTTCCCGCCACCGGTCTTCGGTGAGGTGGGCGTCGGCGAGGTGGTGGCGGGTGTTGAGGAGACGCTTGCTGCCCCGTACGACCCGGACCCTTCCGGCCTGCCGGTCACGGACCGCGGCGGCGTGCCGGGCTTCCAGCGCCGCGAGACGGCGGGACTTGTGGAACCACTCACCCCGGGAGCGGTAGCCGCCCGGGGCCCGCTTGGTGCCGGGCGCACCGATCGGGAGGGACAGGCGGTGCCGCAGCGTCCTGATCCCGGCTTCCAGCGTCTGGATGTGCGCGCCCTGGCAACGCCGGGCGAGCGCCCACTGATCGTGCGTGGCCTTGGTGATCGCACCCGCGATCCGCGACGACAACTCCTTCGTCAGGTCCCGCTTGCGCGACGCCCAGGTCTCCGGACCGTGCTCCAGACCATCCGCACAACGGGCCTTCAGGTCACGCGAGGCCAGACGGCCCTGGTGCTCACCGACCAGGCGGAGGACTTTCTCGTCCTGGGGCGTGAGGTGCTTGAGACGGTCCCGGACCGCCACCCCGCAAGGCCCGGGCACCACAAACGGTTCCGCCAACTCCCGTAAACCACCCACCACATCACCCCCTCTCTCACGACTGGGAACCTGCCACCCAGCCCAACGAGCAGCAGCCGCCAAGGTCACCCATTCGGCCCCAGAACCCCCGTTCCCACCCCGCACACCCACCGACAGGACTCACTCCCACTCACCACAACTCACTTCAATGCAGCAAACCGACACCAGCTCGCAACCGTCCTCGCGCAGCTCGCCCGCAGCCTTGTCGAGCGCGCTCTCCTCCACATCGGCGAGGACGACGTTCAGCCCCTCGGCCGCGAACCTGCGGGCCATGGCGAGCCCGATGCCGCTCGCCGCGCCGGTGACGACGGCGACCTGCCCCTGCTCCAGCCTCATCGGACGCTCCCCTTCGGCGGACCGTCGTGGATCTGCTGCGGGTCGTCGTAGCGCTGGTGGATGTACGGCAGCAGCGCCTCGGCACTCACCCGTTCGACGGCCCTGCCCTGCTGGTCGCTGGTCTTCTCACCGATGGTCAGTTCGATCAGCCGGCGTACGGGAAGGTCGGCGACCGGCACGACCCGGCGCTGGCCCGGGCACTGGCCGGGCCCGCCGACCAGGACCGGCTGTTCACGGCGTCCGTGCGCGCGCTGGTGAACGGGCTGCTGGCGGACAGCGGGACCTAGTGCCCCTCCCGGCAAGCTTTGCCCCGGACCGGTCGAACAGAGGGCTCCCGGATAGGGGACTGTCAGTACCGGCCCGTATTCTCTGTGACCATGCTCGACGACCCCCAGACCGCAGCACCGTGGCCGACCGCCTACCCGCAGGGGTATGCGGTCGTCGACGTGGAGACCACCGGACTCGCCCGCGACGACCGGATAATCTCCGCTGCCGTCTACCGGCTGGACGCGCAGGGCAATGTCGAGGACCACTGGTACACCCTCGTCAACCCGGAGCGGGATCCCGGCCCCGTCTGGATCCACGGGCTGACCAGCGATGTCCTGGAGGGAGCCCCGCTCTTCCCGGAGGTCGCCGCCGCCCTGTCGGAGCGTCTCGCGGGCCGGGTCCTGGTCGCGCACAACGCCGCCTTCGACTGGTCGATGCTGGCCCGGGAGTACGCCCGCGCGGCGGTCGTCGCCCCGGTCGAGCAGCGGCTCTGCACGATCGCGCTCTCCAAGGAGCTGCGGCTGCCGCTGCCCAACCACAAGCTGGAGTCGCTGGCCGCGCATTTCGGAGTCGTGCAGCAGCGTGCACACCACGCGCTGGACGACGCCCGGGTGCTGGCCGAGGCGTTCCGGCCGAGTCTGCATGCGGCGGCGCGCGACGGGGTGCGGCTGCCCCTGCTGGAGTGCCGCCCGCTGACCGAGTGGTCGGACTCCCCGGTGACCCCGAAGGTCGGCTATCAGCCCTCGTACGGAAGCCGGAACAGTTGGCGCCCCTCCCGGAAGCGGCCTGCCTGCCCGTATCCGAACCCCGGGCGGTACGACAAGGACAAACCACTCATGCAGGGCATGCGCGTGGCGTTCTCCGGGGACACCTCCATCGACCGTGAGCTGCTGGAGGACCGGGCGGTCGAGGCCGGGCTGCATGTGGCGACCAGCGTCTCCCGGCTGACCAGCCTGCTGGTCACCAATGACCCGGACGCGGCGACGTCGAAGACGGTGAAGGCCAAGGCGTTCGGCACGCCGATCGTGGACGAGAGCGCCTTCACCCACCTGCTGAGGGATGTGGCCGAGGTGTCGGCGACGACCGGGGCGCGCGTGGTCCCGGCTCTGCCGACGCCGTCATCGGAGTGAACCGGGGGCGACTCGCCCGTCCGCCGCTCGCCGCCGGGGTCCCCGCGTCCCACCCTGTGGCGCATGGCACGTTGTGAGGTTTGCGGAAACGACTACGGCATGTCGTTCGAGGTGCACGCGCAGGGCGCGGTGCATGTCTTCGACTGCTTCGCCTGCGCCATTCACCGGATGGCACCCATCTGCGAGCACTGCCGGGTCCAGGTCATCGGCCAGGGCGTCGAGGTCGACGGGCACTGGTTCTGCGGCGGGCACTGCGCCCGCGCCGAGGGGAAGGTGGGCATCGTCGACAAAGTCTGAGCCCCGTCCGCGCGGCCCCGTCCGCCACCCCCTCCGCGGTGCACCCCATGACGCAGTTGTACCGTCATGGGGTGTACCGCTTCCTGTTGACCCGGCAGTGGCTGATCCTCGCCCTCCTCGCCCTCGTCCTCATTCCCACGATGGTCGAGCTGGGCTTCTGGCAGCTCCACCGGCATGAGCACCGGGTGGCGCAGAACTCCCTGATCTCGCACAACCTGAAGGCGAAGCCGGTTCCGGTCGCCACGCTCACCTCCCCCGGTCACACGGTCCCGCGCTCCGACTACTGGCGTGCGGTGACGGCCACGGGGACGTACGACACGAAGCACGAGGTCGTCGTGCGCCGCCGGACCTCCACCGACGGCAGCGTCGGCTTCCACGTACTGATCCCGCTCGACCTCAAGGGCGGCGGTACGGTCCTGGTCAACCGGGGTTGGATCCCCACCGCCGACGACCAGCGCGCCTTCCCGGACATCCCGGCCGTGCCCACGGGCGAGGTGACCGTCACGGGACGGCTCAAGGCCGATGAGACGACGGGCACCAGCGGTATCAAGGACCTGTCGGACCTGCCGGACCGCCAGGTGATGCTGATCAACAGCGCCCAGCAGGCCAAGGCGCTCTCCCGGCCGGTCCTCGGCGGGTACATCGAGCAGACCGCACCCGAACCGTCCGGCGACGTTCCGGAGCTGATCGAGGCGCCGGACGACAGTTCCATCGGTCCGCACATGGCGTACGCGGTCCAGTGGTGGCTGTTCGCCGCCGGTGTCCCTGCGGGGTACGTGGTGCTGGCCCGGCGCGAGAAGCGCGACCGGCTGGACGCCGCGGCCAAGGCCGAGGCCGAGGGAACAGGCGATCCGGAGCCGGAACAGCCGGAGAAAGCCGCGCCCGCGACTGCCTGAGCGGACTGCACGGCGACGGCCCGCCACCGTGCTCACGAGCCGGTGATGTCGGGTATGCGGCCGCCTGTGGGACATCGGCTGCTTAACAGGGCCCCGGTTCGGGAACACGGCAGAACGTGACCCCACGCATCGAGGACTACGCCCTCATCGGCGATCTGCAGACAGCCGCCCTGGTCGGCAGGAACGGTTCTGTGGACTGGCTCTGTCTGCCGCGCTTCGACTCGGGCGCCTGTTTCGCCGCCCTGCTCGGCGACGAGGACAACGGCCACTGGCGCATCGCGCCGAAGGGCGCGGACACCTGCACCAGGCGCGGCTATGTGGGCGACTCCCTCGTCCTGGAGACGTTCTGGGAGACCCGCACGGGCACCGTCAAGGTCATCGACTTCATGCCGCAGCGCGACCGGGAACCCGATGTCATGCGGATCGTCGAGGGGGTCAGCGGCACCGTCGACATGGCCTCCGTGATCAGGTTGCGCTTCGACTTCGGCTCCATCGTGCCGTGGATGCGCCGCTCGCAGGGCCACCGGGTGGCGGTCGCCGGACCCGACTCGGTCTGGCTGCGCAGCGAGCCGCCGGTCAAGACGTGGGGCCAGGAGTTCTCCACCTGCTCGTCGTTCTCCGTCTCCGTGGGCGAGCAGGTGGCGTTCGTACTGACCTGGCATCCCTCGCACTCGCCGCGCCCCGATCTCGTCGATCCGCACGAGGCGCTGAAGAACACCCTGTCCGACTGGGCCGAGTGGTCGGCCCGCTGCAAGTACCGGGGCCCGTACCGGGAGGCCGTGATCCGCTCGCTGATCACCCTCAAGGCGCTCACCTTCGCTCCGACCGGCGGCATCGTGGCGGCCCCCACCACCTCGCTGCCGGAGGAGGTCGGCGGGGTACGGAACTGGGACTACCGCTTCTGCTGGCTGCGCGACTCCACCCTGGCGCTCAACGCGATGCTCTCGGCCGGCTATGTGGAGGAGGCCGCCGCCTGGCGGGACTGGCTGCTGCGCGCCGTCGCCGGGGACCCGGCCGACCTGCAGATCATGTACGGCCTGTCGGGCGAACGACGGCTGCCCGAGGCGGAGCTGCCGTGGCTGCGCGGATACGGGAACTCCAGCCCGGTCCGGATCGGCAACGCGGCGGTCCGGCAGCGACAGCTCGACGTGTACGGAGAGGTCATCGACTCGCTCCGACTGGCGCGTGAGGCGGGCCTGGCCGACCAACCGCACGCCTGGAGCCTGCAGCTCAGCCTGCTCGGCTTCCTGGAGTCCACCTGGCGCGAGCCGGACGAGGGGCTGTGGGAGATCCGCGGCCAGCGCCGCCACTTCGTGCACTCGAAGGTGATGGCGTGGGTCGCCGCCGACCGCGCGGTGCGCACCCTGGAGGCCAACCCGTCGCTGGCCGGGGACGCCGGCCGATGGCGGGCGATGCGGGACGCCGTGCACCGGGAGGTGTGCGAGAAGGGGTACGACCCGGTGCGGAACACGTTCACACAGTCGTACGGCTCCCGGGAGCTGGACGCCGCGACGCTGCTGATCGCCCGGACCGGCTTCCTGCCGCCGGACGACCCGCGGATCGTCGGGACGGTCGACGCGGTCCGGGCCGAGCTGGGCAGCGGCGGGCTGGTCCGCCGCTACAGCACGGACGGCGGCTCGATCGACGGGCTGCCGGGCGGCGAAGGGGCGTTCCTGGCGTGCTCGTTCTGGCTGGCGGACGCGTTGCGCCTGACCGGGCGCACCGAGGAAGCCACGGAACTCTTCGAGCGGCTCCTCGCGCTGCGCAACGATGTCGGGCTGCTCGCCGAGGAGTACGACACCGTGGCACGACGGCAACTGGGCAACTTCCCGCAGGCGTTCAGCCACATCGGACTGGTGGGTACCGCCGTTGCCCTGGCCGGGTGCGACATGCTGGATGCCGACGCGGCAGGATAGGGCCCATGGATCTTGGACTGAAGGACCGTGTGTACATCGTGACCGGCGCGACCCGGGGGCTGGGCCATGCCACCGCGCGGGAGCTGGTGGCGGACGGCGCGAAGGTGATCATCACCGGGCGGGACGGGAAGCGGGTCGAGGCGGCCGCTGCCGAACTGGGACCGGACGTGGTCGGCATGGCCGCCGACAACGGGGAGCCCGGCGCGGCGCAGCGTCTGGTGGACGCCGCCCATGAGCGGTTCGGGCGGCTCGACGGCATTTTGATCAGCGTCGGCGGACCTGCGCCCGGCTTCGTCGCCGACAACACGGACGAGCAGTGGCAGTCGGCGTTCGACTCGGTGTTCCTGGGCGCGGTACGACTGGCGCGCACGGCGGCCGCGGCGCTCGGCGAGGGCGGGGTCATCGGCTTCGTGCTCTCCGGCTCGGTCCATGAGCCGATCGCCGGGCTGACCATTTCGAACGGTCTGCGTCCGGGACTGGCCGGGTTCGCCAAGTCCCTGGCCGACGAGCTCGGCCCACGGGGCATCCGTGTGGTGGGCGTGCTGCCGGCCCGGATCGACACGGACCGGGTGCGGGAGCTGGACTCGCTGTCCGGCGATGCGGAGGCTTCGCGTGCGGCGGCCGAGGCGCGGATTCCGTTGCGCCGGTACGGCACGCCGGAGGAGTTCGGGCGGACGGCGGCGTTCCTGCTGTCGCCCGCGGCGTCGTATCTGACGGGGATCATGGTGCCGGTGGACGGCGGGTCGCGGCACGGGTTCTGAGCGGGCCGGAGGTACCGGGGCCGCCCCGCGACCTTCCCGTCCTCCCCTCCCATGGCGAAAGGGCGAGGGAGGGCCCTCCTGACGGCTCGATTCCGCCGCTGCCGGACGTCCCCGTCCTCAGCTCACCCGTTCCGCACGGTGCCTGACGGCCCTCAGCCGCACTTCCGCCGGCAGTTCCGCCAGACCCGCCGAGTCCCTCGCGTGGGCCACGGCCTCGTCCGTGAGCCGGCCGAGGGCCTCGTCCGGTGCCGCGTGCGGTTCCATCAGCAGCCGGATCCGCGCCCGCGGATTACTGCGCCGGCCGACCAGCATCACCTGGGCGCGGGCCACCCCGTCCAACGTCCCCGCCTCACCGGCGAGCACGCCCTCCAGGGCCCGGCCGCGCAGCAGCGCCCCTTCGCCGTCGCCGCTGTCGACCAGCACCTCGGCGAGACGGGCGCGGCGGAGCTGGGCGAGGAACCACCACAACGCGAGGACGACCAGGACCGCGAGGACCACGAGGACGGTCGGCCACCACCAGCCGTCGGCACGCCAGCGGTCCCGGTCGGCCCTGCTGAGCAGCACATCGTTCCTGCCGTCCCACGGCCACCAGGACGGCACGGAGAGGCCGAGCCCGGCGGCGAGCACCGCGCCGCCGCCGCAGACCAGCACCAGTCCGGCCAGCCCGAGCAGTACCCGGTTCACGGTCCTGAGCACCGCGGTCACCCCTTCTTCGCCGGACGGCGGACATGCACGGACAGGCTCGGCGGCTTCGCCAGGCCCAGCTCCTCGATCCCCGTGCCCAGTGCGGTGTCCAAGTCGGCCCGCACGTCGTCGAGTTCACGGAAGTGCGACACGGCACGCACCGCGACCTTGGCACGCCCCATCCGGACCCGCACCGACTGCACGCCGGACACCTCCACGGCCCGGTCGCGCAGGACCAGGGCGGCGGCGGTCCGGTCGAGCCCGGCCCGTACCCCCGGACGGTCGCGACGCATCGGCAGCACGTCACGCAGACCGGGGGTGGCGGCGAGCACGATCAGCCACACACCGATCGCCACCGCGACCGCGGCACCGGCCAGCACCCACACATTGTTCAGCGGCCGCTCCGCCAGGTCGTCGGCGAGCGCGCGGCGCCACTGCATGGCCGGGTGATGGGCACGTACCGCGGCCACGTCGTACAGCAGCAGGCCGGACCCGCCGAGGACCACCAGCGCGAGGAACCCGGCCGGGATGCGGCGCGCGGACCAGAAGCGGCCGGCGCTGCCACCGCTGCGCTCCTTCACCGACGCCGGGTCGTACGCCGCGGCGGAGGCCGACTGGTCGAGAGCCAGTCCGCCTCCGCGTTCCACGGGGTCGCCGGCGGGCGGGCGCGGCGTGCTGTTGTCCGGCTCCCGGGGCTCGGTCATCGGATCCTCCCCTGTGCCGCGGCGCTCGCTCCCGCGGGGTGCAGACGCTCGACCTGTACGGCCACTTCGGGCACTTCCATCCCCGCCAACGCCTTTACCCGTTCGATGACATGCCGACGCACGGCACCGCACTGACGGCCGATGTCGGTGGGATATCCGAGCTCCAGACTGACCCGCACCCGGGCGGTCTCACGGTGCACCGTGACGGTGGCGCGCGGCGAGGCACCCTCCCGCGGCGGCTCGACGACAACCTCCTTCGCCGCCTGTGCGGCGATCTTCGCGACGACCCGGTCGGCGATCCGGGTCTCGCCCCGCTCCGCGGCAGGGACCCTGCCGAACACCCCCGACAACGCCGTCACCGCCGTCGGTCGCCGCGCTCGCGACTCCGGAAGAAGTCGCCGAGCTCCAGATCGCCGTCCAGGAAGCGACCGGCGACGAACCCGATCGCTCCCAATGCGGCAACCAGCAGGAAGGCCCCGAACCCGCCGAAGTACCCGGCGAATGCGAGCGCCATGCCGGCCACCATGCCGACCACAGCCATGCTCATCGTGCGCTCCTCAACTGCCTCGGGTGGGAGGCCTACTGGAGACGTGGCTCGGAATGGTCCTCGCCCTCCTCGTCGGGCAGCTTCACATCGCTGACCGCGATATTGACCTCGACGACCTCGAGACCCGTCATCCGCTCGACCGCCGCGATGACGTTCTCCCGTACGTCACGGGCGACATCGGCGATCGACACGCCGTAGTCGACGACGATCTCCAGGTCAAGGGCGGTCTGCGACTCGCCGACCTCGGCCTTGACGCCGCGGGTGACCGACTTGCCGCCGCCGGGGACCCGGTCGCGCACCGCGCCGAAGGTACGGGACAGACCGCTGCCCATCGCGTGGACACCGAGCACGTCGCGCGCCGCCATACCGGCGATCTTCTCGACCACACCGTCCGCGATGGTGGTACGGCCGCGGGTGGCGGGATCTCCTCCGCCGCGCTTGGTCAGCGGACTCCTTCGACTGTCGTCCCCCGTCGCGCTGTCGGGGTTCTCGGGCCGGTTCCGCTGCGGGGTCTCGGTCATCGCCACTCTTCCCTTCGGGGCAGGGTCGGACTTCCTTGCCCACATTAAGTGCGCTTGCCCCGCCTCGCGCCGTGGATGCGGCAGGCTGGGGCAATGACGACGGCTGACAGCCCGCACAGGGCCGACGGATGGACGGCGGCGGTACGGCAGCGGCTCGGCCTGGGCAGACTGCTCCCCCTGGGTGGTCCGGCGGACGGTGCGTGGATCGCGGAGCGGGCCGTGGTCTCGGTGCTGCGGCGCTCGGTGGGCGCATCGGGTCCCGGCCCGGTGCTCGGTGACGTACGGATCACCGTGGCGGACCCGGACACGGCCCCGGACCCGGCGCTGCCGTCGCCGCCGAGCGCGCTGCCGCCCGGACCGCTGCGGATCGAGGCGACGATGTCGGCGACGGCCGACCGGCCGCTGCCCGCCGCCGCGGCCGCCCTGCGCTCGGTCCTGGGGACGGCGGCCACGCAACGGCTCGGATTGGTGGTCAACGAGGTGGATCTGCGGGTGACGGAGCTGCTGGACGCGGTCCCCGACCGGGCGGCCCCGGAGCCCGCCGCGGTACGCGGCGCGGAGCCGGAGGGCGCGGCGGGGACGGCGGCGGCCGCGGTCCCCGGTGTCGCGACACTGACCCGGGTGCTGGGCAGCGCGGTGCATACGGCCGCGGACCATGTGCGGGTCGAGCTGGCGACGGACGCGAACCACCGGGCGCTCGATGTGGCACGGGCGGTGCGAACGGCGGTGGCGGACGCCGTGGACGGACATCCGCCGGTGACCGTGCTGGTCACCGCGGTGGTGGACACGGGATGAACGGACCGGCCGTCGCGGTGGTGGACACCGAGCCACCGGGATCGTCACGGCTCCGGGGCACGTGAACCGGCCCTGAGTCGTCGCCACCGCCGCGCACACGGGGCGACCGGGCGGCTCCCGCCGGGGGGACCACCCTGTGCCGTGTCCTCAGAGGCCGTCGGGCTGCCTTCGATCGGGAGGCGGGCGGGGCCCGGTGCGTGCGTGCCAGGGCACGACCGCCCGCGCGGAGGGAGAGCCCGACAGCCTCAGTCGGTGAGGCCCGCGAGGTCGCGGAGTCGGCGGCCCTGGGCCGCGCGCTCGGCGGTGCGCTGGTCCTCGTACGTACGCGAGACCGCACCGCTCAGCAGCGCCTTGGTCTCGACGACGGCGTCACGCGGGGCCGCCAGCAGCGCCGCGGACAGTTCATGGGTCGCCGCGTCGAGCTCGTCGGCGGGGACCACGAGGTTGGCGAGACCGGTCCGCTCGGCCTCCTCCGCGTGGACGAAGCGGCCGGTGGCGCAGATTTCGAGGGCGCGGGCGTATCCGACCAGGTGCACCAGGGGGTGCGTGCCGGTGAGGTCGGGGACCAGACCGAGGCTGGTCTCACGCATGGCGAACTGCACGTCCTCGGCGACGATCCGCAGATCGCAGGCGAGGGCGAGCTGGAAGCCGGCACCGATCGCATGCCCCTGGACCGCCGCGATCGACACGATGTCGTTGCGGCGCCACCAGGTGAACGCCTCCTGGTACTCGGCGATGGTCGCGTCGAGCTCGGACTCCTTGCCGCGCGCCAGGTCGAGGAAGGACGGCTCACCGTCGAACCCCTCGGGACTGAACGCCTGCCGGTCGAGCCCCGCGGAGAAGGACTTGCCCTCGCCACGGAGCACGACGACCCGCACGCTGCCGGGCAGCGCCCGTCCGGCCTCTGTCAACGCCCGCCACAGAGCGGGGGACTGAGCGTTGCGCTTGGCCGGATTGGTGAGGGTCACCGTGGCAACCGCGTCATCGACGGTGAGTCGTACGCCGTCCTGGTCGAGCACAGGGTCGAGCGAGGTCATGGGGCGCCTCCGGGTCGGGTGCAGTCGCATGTCGAGCTAAGTGACTGAACAGTAACCACCCGGTCGGCCACGTGGTCGACCGGGTGGTCACCGCCCGAAACCGGTGAGCCCTCGGGGCATGTCCGTCCTGCGACGTGTCCCGATCCGCCCAGGTCCCGTCGTCGACCTGCCGCACTCGCCCCAAGGACGGCAGACGGCAGTTCGACGACAGGGCCTGGGGCCGTCAGGCCGTGGCAGCCTTCTTGCCCCGTGTCGCTCCGCCGCGTCCCCGCAGCGTGACCCCGGACTCGCTGAGCATCCGGTGGACGAATCCGTAGGAGCGGCCGGTCTCTTCGGCCAACGCCCGGATGCTCGCACCGGAGTCGTACTTCTTCTTCAGGTCTGCCGCGAGCTTGTCGCGCGCGGTGCCGGTCACCCGGCTGCCCTTCTTCAGAGTCTCGGCCACCCGTGCCTCCTCATGGGAAGTGCGCTCTGGATTCTCATGATCACCCCTCGAGGGCTTCCTGGCCACCCATTCGGCAAGGTCCGTACATCCGGTTTCGCACCCCGGGAATACGCCTTCACGAGCGGAATCTCCCATTCCGACGGGCTTCAGGGGCGTTCCGGAGCGGAGTTGAGACGAACAGCCAGGTCAGGGCCGTACGAGGGGGCAGGGCCCCACACGGGTGCGCCCGGCAGGTATCTGCCGGGCGCCGCGTCGAGGTACGAGAGGTCCTCACGCAGATGATGGATCACGCGTAGGCCGAATGATCCAGTCGGAGTGGATCAACCGACAGCGGGCGAGGAAACCACCCGGAGCGGGAATCAGGCCAGGGCGACCAGGTCCCGGTAGTCCGCACCCCACAGGTCCTCGACGCCGTCCGGCAGCAGAATGATCCGCTCCGGCTGGAGCGCCTCGACCGCACCCTCGTCGTGCGTGACGAGGACGACCGCGCCCTTGTACGTGCGCAGCGCGCCGAGGATCTCCTCGCGGCTGGCCGGGTCCAGGTTGTTCGTCGGCTCGTCGAGGAGCAGAACGTTGGCGGAGGAGACCACCAGGGTCGCGAGCGCCAGACGGGTCTTCTCCCCGCCGGAGAGCACTCCGGCCGGCTTGTCGACGTCGTCACCGGAGAAGAGGAACGAGCCCAGCGTCTTGCGGACCTCGACGAGGTCGAGATCCGGGGCGGCGGAGCGCATGTTCTCCAGGACCGTGCGCTCCGGGTCGAGGGTCTCGTGCTCCTGGGCGTAGTAGCCGAGCTTGAGCCCGTGGCCCTCGATGACCTCGCCGGTGTCGGGCTTCTCGGCACCGCCGAGGAGCCGGAGGAGGGTGGTCTTGCCGGCACCGTTGAGGCCGAGGATGACCACGCGGGATCCCTTGTCGATGGCAAGGTTCACGTCGGTGAAGATTTCGAGCGAACCGTAGGACTTGGACAGCCCCTCCGCCATCAGAGGGGTCTTGCCGCACGGCGAGGGCTCGGGGAAGCGCAGCTTGGCGACCTTGTCCGAGACCCGGACGGCCTCCAGGCCGGAGAGCAGCCGCTCGGCGCGCTTGGCCATGTTCTGCGCGGCGACGGTCTTGGTCGCCTTGGCGCGCATCTTGTCGGCCTGCGAGTTGAGCGCAGCCGCCTTCTTCTCGGCGTTCTGGCGCTCGCGCTTGCGGCGCTTCTCGTCGGCCTCGCGCTGCTGCTGGTAGAGCTTCCAGCCCATGTTGTAGATGTCGATCTGCGAGCGGTTGGCGTCGAGGTAGAACACCTTGTTGACGACCGTCTCGACGAGTTCGACGTCGTGGGAGATCACGACGAAGCCGCCGCGGTAGTTCTTCAGGTAGTCGCGCAGCCAGACGATGGAGTCGGCGTCGAGGTGGTTCGTCGGCTCGTCGAGGAGCAGGGTGTCGGCGTCCGAGAACAGGATGCGGGCCAGCTCGACACGGCGGCGCTGACCGCCGGAGAGCGTGTGGAGCGGCTGTCCGAGCACGCGGTCGGGCAGGCTGAGCGCTGCGGCGATGGTGGCGGCCTCGGCCTCGGCGGCGTAACCGCCCTTGGTGAGGAACTCCGTCTCCAGCCGCTCGTACTTCTTCATCGCCTTATCGCGGGTGGCGCCCTTGCCGTTCGCCATCCGATCCTCGTTCTCACGCATCTTGCGCAGGATCTCGTCGAGACCACGGGCGGACAGGATGCGGTCGCGGGCGAGGACGTCGAGGTCACCGGTGCGCGGGTCCTGCGGGAGGTAGCCGACCTCACCGGAGCGGGCGATGGTGCCGCCGGCCGGTGTGCCCTCGCCGGCGAGGCACTTGGTGAGGGTGGTCTTGCCCGCTCCGTTGCGGCCGACGAGGCCGATGCGGTCGCCCTTGGCGATGCGGAAGCTGGCGGACTCGATGAGGATGCGGGCACCGGCACGCAGCTCGATACCGGAAGCGGTGATCACGGAAAAACTCCAGGGCGGTGATGGACGGCGGACGGGACGACTTCAGAGTCTCGACTCGACGCCGCTACTCATGCACAAGGAGAATTGCCATACGGGCCATTCTACTGGCGGTGTGCAACTGCTTTTCCGCATGCTCCTACGGCATTTGCCGATCACTCGCCCAGGACGCCCTCCGGCGCCGCCACCTGCCTCCGTCCGGCCACCGGAACAGGCATAGCGGTGTGAACTATCCGATACTCGGCGCAGTGCGGTGAGGCAGCCGCGGCCGGATCGGAGAAGTGGTGGCCCCATGCAGTTCGACGACGACGCCGATCTGGACACCTCCGAGGTCAGTGACGTACGCGGCAGCCGGATCCCCGGGGGAAGGGCGACGGTGGGCGGCGGTGTCGCCGGCCTCATCGCCCTGGTCCTGGGTCTGCTCTTCGGTGTCGGCCCGGACCAGCTGGGCCTTTCGTCGGGCGACTCGGGTACGACGGCGACCGCGTCGTCGGCGGCGCAGGTCGAGCAGAGCTGCCGGACCGGTCAGGACGCGAACACCAGGGACGACTGCCGCACCGTCGCCGTGGTCAACAGCGTGCAGGACTTCTGGCGCCAGGAGTTCGCCCGCCGGGGCGCTCGGTACGGCGACGCGAGGACGGTTCTGTTCACCGACCGGATCGGGACCGCCTGCGGTTCGGCCACCTCGGCGGTCGGGCCGTTCTACTGTCCGGCCGACCGGCAGGTCTATCTGGACCTGGGGTTCTTCGACGAACTGCGGACCACGTTCGGGTCGAGCGGCGGCCCGTTCGCCGAGGCGTACGTCGTGGCGCACGAGTACGGCCACCATGTGCAGAACCAGATGGGGACGCTCGGCCGCTCGCAGGACGGCCGTACGGGCTCCGGCAGCAACGCCGTGAAGGTGGAGCTGCAGGCGGACTGCTATGCCGGGGTCTGGGCGCACCACGCGACGACCACGCCGGACGAGTCGACCGGGCGGCCGCTGATCACCTCGCTGACGCAGGCGGACATCCGGGACGGGCTCGACGCGGCCGCCGCGGTGGGCGACGACCGGATCCAGGAGAAGTTCCAGGGCCGGGTCACGCCGGAGTCCTGGACGCACGGCTCGGCGGCGCAGCGGCAGCAGTGGTTCACCACCGGCTTCCGCAGCGGCGACATGGCCGACTGCAACACCTTCCGGTGAGCCGACCACTGCCGGTGGCCGACGGAGGACTGAGACGCGAATCACAATGGAGAGTGGAAAGAGGTGAGCGCCATGGCGGGCGCACCGGCCGGGGTTCCGACGATCTACCCGACGATTCTGTACGACGACGCGAAGGCCGCGATCAGGACGCTGACGAAGGGGCTGGGGTTCACCGAGGAAGCGGTGTACGAGGGCGAGAACGGCACGGTGCTGCACGCGGAGCTGTCCTGCGGCAACGGCAGGGTGATGCTGGGCTCCAAGGGGCGCGGGGGGACCTTCGCCAAGGCGATGGCGGATGCGGGACCGAGCGGGGTGTACGTCGTGGTGGACGAGGTCGATGCGCACCATGCGCGGGCCGTCGAGTACGGGGTGGAGATCCTGATGCCGCCCACGGATCAGGACTACGGGTCGCGCGACTACATGGCGCGTGACGCGGAGGGCAATGTGTGGAGCTTCGGGACGTACGCCCCAGGGTCCGCGGACTGACCGCGTGCGCGTCCCCGGGCGCTCCTCACTGATTCCTACGCGCCGCCGGTGTGCACCTGGAAGGCGGCCCGGCGGACGGCCTTGGCCAGCGCGGGGTCCGGATGCGCGGCGGCCAGCGCCACCAGCACCTGGACGGTGCGCGGGTGGCCGACGGCGCGGACCTCGTCCAGCAGCGCAGGCACCGTGCCCTGGACGGCGGAGTCGAGATGACGGACCAGCAGCGCCGTCTCGCCGTGGTCGGCGACGGCCGCCGCGGTGTCGACCCAGAGCCAGGTGGCTTCCTCGCGGCTGAGGACCTCCTGGGCGTCCTCGGGGTCGGTTCCGTCGTACTCCGCCAGCCAGAGCAGCGCGTACGGGCGCAGTGAGGGGTCGGTGACGACGGAGCGCACCACCGGCTCGGCGGGGGCGCCGACGACCCGGAGCGCCTCGAAGGCGAGTCCGCGCAGCAGTGCGTCCTCGCCGCGGGCGACGGCGAGCAGTTCGGCGACGGCGCTGCCGACGGGGCGGGCGGCCAGCCAGGCGCGGTACTCGGCGCGGGCCGGTCCGGGGGTGAGCCGGGCGCAGCCGAGCAGCATGTCGGCGGCGGACTGCTCGATGTTCCCGGCCGGGCTCTGGGCGGCGACGCAGATCTGTTCCAGCTTGACCCAGACCGCCCAGTTGCCGAGCGGCGTGAGGGTGGCATGGCCGACGCCGAGCGTGAGTGCGCCGACGGCGGCCAGTCCCTCCAGTGCCCAGTCGAGGAGCAGCGCGACCAGGGCGGCGGGGTGCGCGGTGGGAGCGGGTGCCGCCGGTTCCGCCGGTGCCTCCGGTCCGTACGGCACCTCGCACCGCTCCTCGTGGAGTTCGGCGACGCGCTGGCCGAGGAGATCGAGGAGGGCGGGCACGGTGACCGGGCCCGCCGAGAGCTGCAGGAGGGAGAGCACCTGGGGTACGGCCTCGACGGCCTCGGCGACCGCGGTGGACTCGATGCCCTCGGGCGCCGGGTGGACGAGCGACCAGGCGTCGAAGAGCGCCACCCAGCCACGGAGCACGGCGGAGTCGTCACGGTCCCAGGCGCGCAGCCGCCAGCCGGGGCGTGCGGTCTCACCGTGGAGTTCGACGAGGCCGGCCAGGCGGGCCCGGTCCCAGCCGGAGCGGACCTGTGCCGGGGACAATTCCAGTGCGGTCGCAGCCCGTTCGAGAGCGTGGGCGGCGAGCGGGGCCGTGCCGGGGCTCGCGCCGTCGGCGGCCCAGCGGGCGATCCGTACGGCGTCGGCGAGCGCGGCCCTGGCCTGGCGGGCCAGTTCCGCACGGGGCGGGGTGCCCTCGGGCGGGCGGGGGGCCGGCCTGGTGCGCCGGGTGGTCACGGCCTTGCGGGCGGTGGCAAGGGGTCGCGGGCGGACAAGTCGCAGCCTGGAGTCGCGCGGGGTACGGGACGTCACGGGGAGCAGTCTTGCCTCTGACGGCCCGAAAGCCCAAACGGAACCCGGATTCGCGACGGAAGGGGGCTGCGGGCCCAGCTGGTACCAACCGGCCGATCCCTCGCATCAGCTCACATCAGCGGCGTCAGGAAGCGCCGCAGCGCCTCTTCGTAACGGGCCGGATCGGCATTCCACATCGCCGCATGCGGAGCCTGCGGTACGGGATGCAGGGCGACCAGGTCGGGACGGCGCTCGGCGAGCTCCCGGCTCGGCTGCCAGGGGGCCAGGGTGTCGTCGGGGCCGTGGAAGATCAGCGTCGGGGCGCGCAGGGCCTGCGGGAGGGAGGTGTCGAGGAGCCGGGAGCCGCGCAGACCGGTCTGGCCCTGGGCGGCGCGCAGGGCGAGCGGCAGCAGCGGGGCCGGGACGCCGCGGGCGGTGGCCAGGGCGCGCAGGGTGGTGGCCCAGTCGAGCACCGGGGAGTCCAGGACGAGGCCGCAGATCCGCTCGCGGAGCGCGGAGTTGACGGCCGCGTGCAGCGCCATGGAGGCGCCGGTGGACCAGCCGTGCAGGACGACCTTCTCGGCGCCGTACCGCAGGGCGAAGCGGACGGCCGCGTCCAGGTCGCGCCATTCGGACTCGCCGAGGTGGGCGAGTCCGTCCGGGGAGCGCGGGGCTCCGGGGTCGCCGCGGTAGGCCAGGCCGAGGACCGGCAGCCGCAGCCGGTGCAGGAACTCCATGATGTTCATGGGGTGTTCGCGGGTGGTACCGAGGCCGTGCACGGTGATGACCCAGGTGTCCCGGGGGCCGGGCACGAACCAGGCGGGCAGGATGCCGAGCTCACCGGGGATCTCGACGTCCCTGTGGTCGAGGCCGAGTGCCGTGCCGGGGTCACCGCTGTACAGCGCGGGGGTGATCCGGACCTGGGCGCCGGGTTCCAGGATGCCGTCGTTGACGCGTTCCAGTCTGCGTACGACGGCGTCGGCGGCGTGCGGTGCCTGCTCGACGACCGGGCCGACGACGGCCTGGACGCCGTCGCCCACCAGTCCGTACGTACCGGGCCGCAGCGCGGCGAAGGAGCGGGTCAGTGTGACCTGCCCGGCCGCCGTGGCGTGCACGGTGAGTTTCCGGTCGGCGGGGAACGGCCGTCCGGACGGCGCTCTCAGGGCGACGTCGCTGGCGTACCGGCCGGCCACGACCGCTGCCGCACCGACGCCGAGGATGGTGGTGACGGCTGCTGCCGTCGCTGTAGCCGGGCGCACTGCTTCAGTGTCGGGGGGTGTGTCGTGCCCGGCCAGTGGACGGGGGCCGTCCGGTGGCTCGCCGGGCCGCCCCCTCCCGGTCAGCCGGGTTGTCCGTACCCCTTCAGGGCGTCCTGCACGTCGCGCAGCTGAGCGAGGGAGAGCAGGGACGGGGTGTGGCCGGGTACCGAGCTCGCGGTGAGCCAGAGCCTGCACATCCATTCCAGCTGGGCGGTGCGGTCGTAGGACTGGTCGAGGGTGGATCCGTAGGTGACCGTTCCGTGGTTGCGGAGCAGACAGCCCGTACGGTCGCGCAGGGCGGCCAGCATGTGCTCGGCCAGCTCCTGCGTTCCGTAGCGCGCATAGGCCGCGGTACGGACGGGGCCACCGAGCATGGCGGCGGCGTAGTGCACCAGCGGGACCTCGGGGACGAGGGTGGAGACCGCCGTGGCGTGCACGGCGTGGGTGTGCACGACGGCGGCGGCGTCGGTGTGGCGGTAGACCGCCAGGTGGAGCGGGAGTTCGCTGGTCGGGGCAAGGACGCCGAGCACCTGGTTGCCGTGGAGGTCGACGGCCACGGTGTCGCCGGGGCCGAGCCGGTCGTACGGCACACCGCTCGGCGTGACCAGGACGAGATCACCGACCCGCGCCGACACATTGCCCGAGGTGCCGACGACGAGGCCCTCCGTCGCGGTCCTGCGGGCGGTGGCGACGACACCGTTCCAGGCCTGCTCGATCGCGTCGCGCGCATCGTCCGCGTCATGCCCGTTATGACTGTTGTGCCCGTTGTGCGCGCCTTCGTGATGATCCCTCATGAGGGAATCCTGCCAGCGGGGCCGTCGCGGCAGGAGACCCCGGGTGACCCACATCTCTTTTCGGAGGCCTCCCGGTCTCGGGTCGCGGGGCGCAACGCGGGGCGGGAGAGGCGAAATCCGGCCACGGCAGGCGCTGCGCCCCGCATCGACTGTCGGTGATCCGACAAAGAGAACGACCCAACTCCGTTTGGAGTCACCGCAGGGCCCCGCCCAGTTCATCTTCCGTTCACCCAGGTTGCCTACGTTCCACGTGCCAATGACGTCGAACGATTGCCTGGGTAAATGGAACACATCACGCTGCTACTCGCGATTGTGATCGTGACAGCTCTAGTGTTCGATTTCACGAACGGTTTCCATGACACCGCGAACGCGATGGCGACCACCATCTCGACCGGTGCCCTCAAACCCAAGACAGCGGTGGCCATGTCCGCCGCTCTCAACCTCGTCGGCGCGTTCCTGTCGGTGGAGGTCGCCAAAACGATCTCCGGCGGGATCATCAACGAGGACGGGCTGCGGACAGAAGTCATCTTCGCGGCCCTCGTCGGCGCCATTCTGTGGAATCTGCTGACCTGGTTGGTCGGGCTGCCGTCCAGTTCGTCCCACGCACTCTTCGGCGGCCTGATCGGTGCCGCGGTGATGTCGGCGGGCTGGTCCTCGGTCGACGGCGGCACCGTCGTCACCAAGGTGCTGCTTCCCGCGGTCGCCGCCCCGGTCGTCGCCGGTCTCGCCGCACTGCTGGCGACCAGGCTGACCTACCGGATCGGCGGCGGGATCCGTAACGACGCCCAGGAGAAGGCCACCGCCAAGGGCTACCGGGCCGGCCAGATCGCCTCGGCCGGACTGGTCTCGCTCGCCCACGGCACCAACGACGCGCAGAAGACCATGGGCATCATCACCCTGGCCCTGGTCACCGGTGGAGTCCTGTCCCCCGGCTCGAACCCGCCGGTCTGGGTCATCGTCTCCGCCGGTCTGGCCATCGCACTCGGCACCTACCTGGGTGGCTGGCGCATCATCCGCACCATGGGCAGCGGCCTCACCGAGCTCACGCCGCCGCAGGGCTTCGCCGCCCAGACCAGCGCGGCCACAGTCATCCTGGCCTCCTCGCACCTCGGCTTCTCCCTCTCCACCACCCAGTCCTGCTCCGGCGCCGTGATGGGTGCGGGGCTCGGCCGCCGGGGCGGTGTGGTCCGCTGGTCCACCGCCACCCGGATGTTCGTCGCCTGGGGTCTGACCCTGCCGGCCGCGGGTCTGGTCGGCGCGGGCGCGGAGTTCCTCACCAAGCAGGGCACCTGGGGTGTCGCCGTCGTCGCCGTCCTGCTCGTCGCGGGCTCCGGAGCGATCTGGCTGCTGTCCCGGCGCAAGCCGGTCGGGCACGACGATGTCGCGCCCGACGGCGAGGACGCCGAACCGGCGGGTGTCATCACCACCGCCATCGCGGCCGTCACCCCGCCGCCCACCGGGGCGGCCGCGATCGCCACGGCAGTGGACACCACGGACCTCAAGACCACCATCCCGGCCCAGCCCGGAACCGTCGCCGCCGATCCGGCGCGGCCCGCCACGGTGTAAGGACAGATCACCATGAACATCGACTGGGCAGCTCTCGGCTCCGTTTTCGGCGTCTCGCTCGTCGTCACCGTCGCACTGGTGGGCCTCTTCACCCTGGGCATCGTCGGACTCTCCAAGCAGCCCGAACCGGCCGCACAGGGCGGCTCCGCCGGAGGCTCCCTCGTGCTCGCCCGTGCGGGTGCGTACCTCTGCTTCGGGCTCTGCGCGGCCGCGGTCGCGTACGGGATCTATCTGATCGTCGCCTGAGCCCCTTCCCGCGCTCCCCCGTCGGGCCGGACACACCTCGCGTGTGTCCGGCCCGATGTGCGTCTGCGCACACTGCACCGCCGCAGGTCAACGCCAGGTTGACGGGCGTTCGCGCAGCGTGGTGGACTGCCGGAGCCATTTACGGCGACAGCAGAGGAAGCCGGTGCGAATCCGGCGCGGTCCCGCCACTGTCACCGGGGAGCAGTCCCCCACACCGGAAGTCACGGCTCGCGCACGCGGGCTGGAAGGCCGGGGGAACTGCGGATCCGGGAGCCAGGAGACTCTCGCCGCCGGTCACGTCGAACCAGGGCGCGGACCCTGAGTGAGGACATATCGCCATGCCCGGCTGCCGTGCGTCCGCCGTTTCTGTGCCGCTCCCACCAGGAGCCGGCTGTACGAAGGTTCTTCGAGGCAGTTCGGCCGGTTGAGCCGTGCGAGCCGACCGCATCTTCGCGTACGGCGCCGCCGCCGGTCTGATCGGCGATCTGCTGCTCGGTGATCCCCGCCGGGGGCATCCGGTCGCCGCCTTCGGGCGGGCCGCGGCGGGCGTCGAACGGCGCCTGTGGCGCGACCACCGCGGGTGGGGCGCCCTGCACACCCTGGTCTGCGCCGGAGGCGCCGCGGGTGGAGCCGCGCTGGCCGCCCGTGCCGTACGCCGTCATCCCGCCGCCTCCGTCGCCCTGACCGCGGCCGCCACCTGGTCCGTCGTCGGCGGCACCTCGCTGGGTCGCGAGGCGCGCGCCGTCGGCGGCGCGCTCGCCGCCGGTGACATCGAGCTGGCCCGGGAGCGGCTCCCCCATCTGTGCGGGCGCGACCCGCACTCCCTCGACGGGCCGCAGATCGCACGCGCCGTGGTGGAGTCCGTGGCCGAGAACACCTCGGACGCGGTGGTCGGCGCGCTGGTGTGGGGCGCGCTGGGTGGCGTACCCGGACTCGTCGCCTTCCGCGCCGTCAACACCCTCGACGCGATGGTCGGGCACAAGTCGCCCCGCCATCTGCGCTACGGCTGGGCCTCGGCCCGCCTGGACGACGTCGCGGGCTGGCCCGGCGCCCGGCTCACCGCCGTGCTCGCCGTGGTTGCCGGGGGGCAGCCACGGCGAGCGTTGCGGGCCTGGCGGGCGGACGCGGGCAGGCATCCGAGCCCCAACGCGGGTCCGGTGGAGGCCTCGTTCGCGGGGGCGCTCGGCGTACGGCTCGGCGGGACCCTCGCGTACGGCGGACGTGTCGAGCACCGGCCGGTACTGAACGGCGCGACCGGCCGTGCGGTGGAGACCGGGGACATCGAGCGCGCGGTGCGGCTGTCGCGCCGGGTGGGGGTGCTGGCCCTCGGCGTGTGCGCGGCGGGCCGGCTGATCGCGGGACGGTGGTCGCCCCCGGGGCGGCGTCCGGCCGCGGGACGGAGCGGGAAATGAGCGGCGGACTGCTGGTCGCCGGAACCACGTCGGACGCGGGCAAGAGCGTCGTCACCGCAGGCATCTGCCGGTGGCTGGTGCGCCAGGGCGTCAAGGTCGCGCCGTTCAAGGCGCAGAACATGTCGCTGAACTCGTTCGTGACCCGCGAGGGCGCGGAGATCGGACGAGCACAGGCGATGCAGGCGCAGGCCGCCCGGGTGGAACCGACCGCGCTGATGAACCCGGTGCTGCTCAAGCCCGGCAGCGACCGGTCCAGTCAGGTCGTCCTGATGGGCAGGCCGGTGGGCGAGATGAGCGCGCGCGGTTACCACGGGGGGCGACAGGAATCCCTGTTCGGTACGGTCGTGGGCTGCCTGGAACAGCTTCGGGGCACCTATGACGCCGTGATCTGCGAGGGGGCGGGCAGCCCGGCCGAGATCAATCTGCGGCGCACCGACATCGTGAACATGGGGATCGCGCGGGCCGCGGGGTTCCCCGTCGTCGTCGTCGGCGACATCGACCGCGGTGGCGTCTTCGCCTCGTTCTTCGGCACGACGGCACTGCTCGGCGCCGAGGACCAGGCGCTGATCGCCGGCTATCTGGTCAACAAGTTCCGCGGCGACGTGTCGCTCCTGGAACCGGGTCTCGACATGCTGCACGGGCTGACCGGGCGACGGACGTACGGAGTGCTGCCGTTCGCCCACGGTCTGGGCATCGACGAGGAGGACGGACTGCGGGTCTCGCTGCGCGGGGCCGTACGCGAGTCGGTCGTCGCGCCGCCGCACGGCGAGGACGTGCTGCGGGTCGCGGTGTGTGCCGTACCGCTGATGTCGAACTTCACCGATGTGGACGCACTGGCCGCCGAACCGGGTGTCGTGGTCCGGTTCGTGGACCGGGCGGAGGAGCTGACCGACGCGGATCTGGTGATCGTGCCCGGCACGCGCGGGACGGTGAAGGCGCTGGCCTGGCTGCGGGAACGGGGGCTGGCCGACGCGCTGCTGCGGCGGGCGGCGGAGGGGCGTCCGGTGCTCGGCATCTGTGGCGGGTTCCAGGTGCTCGCGGAGCGGATCGAGGACGAGGTGGAGTCGCGGGCGGGGCGGGTCGACGGGCTCGGGCTGCTGCCGGTGCGGATCCGGTTCGACCGCGAGAAGACCCTCGCCCGGCCGGTCGGTACGGCACTCGGGGAACCGGTGGAGGGGTACGAGATCCACCACGGGGTCGCCGATGTGCGGGGCGGCGAGCCGTTCCTGGACGGGTGCCGGGTCGGCGCGGTGTGGGGCACGCACTGGCACGGGTCGCTGGAGAGCGATGCGTTCCGGCGGCGGTTCCTGGGGGAGGTCGCGCGGGCGGCGGGACGTCGGTTCGTGGCCGCACCGGACACCGGTTTCGGGGCGTTGCGGGAGGAGCAGCTGGATCGGCTGGGGGATCTGATCGAGGAGCACGCGGACACGGGGGCGTTGATGCGGTTGATCGAGGCGGGGGTGCCGGAGGGACTGCCCTTTGTGGGCCCCGGGGCGCCGGAGGTGCCGGCGGCCCGTGGGGGCCGTGGGACTGGGGTGGCTGGGGGGTTGGCGTGAGGGGAACGCCTGCGGCGGGCTTTCCTCCCCGCCCCGCCCCTTCCCGCAACCGGGGCTCCGCCCCGGGCCCCGGTCCTCGAACGCCGGACGGGCTGGAATGCGGCCCACGGATGGATGACGTCGTCAAGGAGGCTCTGTGAGTACCCCGTATCCCTTTACAGCCGTCGTCGGGCAGGACGATCTGCGGCTCGGATTGTTGCTCAATGCCGTATCGCCCGCTGTCGGCGGTGTGCTCGTGCGTGGGGAGAAGGGGACCGCCAAGTCCACCGCCGTGCGGGCGCTCGCCGCGCTCATGCCCGAGGTCGATGTCGTCTCCGGCTGCCGTTTCTCGTGTGACCCGGTATCACCCGATCCGGCGTGTCCCGACGGTCCCCACGAGGCCGGGGGCGGCGTGTCGCGTGCGGCGCGGACCGTGGAGCTGCCGGTGGGCGCCTCCGAGGACCGGCTCGTCGGGGCGCTCGACATCGAGCGGGCGCTCGCCGAGGGGGTCAAGGCGTTCGAGCCGGGGCTGCTCGCCGATGCGCATCGCGGAATCCTGTACGTCGACGAGGTCAACCTGCTCCATGACCACCTGGTGGATCTGCTGCTGGACGCGGCGGCCATGGGTGCCTCGTACGTGGAACGCGAAGGTGTCTCCGTACGGCATGCCGCGCGGTTCCTGCTCGTCGGAACGATGAACCCCGAAGAGGGCGAGCTGCGGCCGCAGTTGCTCGACCGGTTCGGGCTGACCGTCGAGGTCTCCGCGTCACGCGACACCGATCAACGGGTCGAGGTCGTACGGCGGCGGCTCGCGTACGACGACGATCCGGCCGGGTTCGCCGCCCGGTGGGCCCAGGAGGAAGGGGAGTTGCGGGAGCGGATCGCCGCGGCGCGGGCGCTTCTTCCCCATGTGGTGCTCGGGGACCGCGCGTTGCGGCAGATCGCCGCCACCTGTGCGGCCTTCGAGGTCGACGGGATGCGCGCCGACATCGTGATGGCCCGCACCGCGACCGCGCTGGCCGCGTGGGCGGGGCGTACCGACGTGCTCGCCGAGGACGTCCGGCAGGCCGCCCTGCTCGCGCTCCCCCACCGGCGCCGCCGCAATCCGTTCGACGCGCCCGGTCTCGACGAGGACAAGCTCGACGACACTCTGGAGCAGAACAGCGGTGAAGGGGACGGGGGCGGGGACGATCCCGATCCGGACGGGCCGGGTGGGGGTGGGCGGCCCCCGCAAGGGGACGGGCCCGACACTCCGCCGCAGCCCGGGGCGGGGAACGGCGACACGCCCGGACTGCCCTCGCAGGGCCGGCCGGCCGACGGTGGCGAGCAGCAGCCCGTGCGCGCCGCCGAGCCGTTCCGCACGAAGATGCTGAGCGTGCCGGGTCTCGGCGAGGGCGCGGCGGGGCGGCGGTCCCGGGCGCGTACCGAACACGGGCGTACCACCGGGGCGCGGCGGCCCGAGGGGGCCCTGACCAAACTCCATCTCGCCGCGACCGTCCAGGCTGCCGCCCCGCACCAGCGGGCGCGCGGGCGGTCGGGCCGGGGGTTGGTGGTGCGGCGGGACGATCTGCGGCAGGCGACCAGGGAGGGACGCGAGGGGAACCTCGTTCTCTTCGTCGTGGACGCGTCCGGGTCGATGGCCGCCCGGCAGCGGATGGGCGCCGTGAAGGGTGCGGTGCTGTCGCTGCTGCTGGACGCGTACCAGCGGCGGGACAAGGTCGGTCTGATCACCTTCCGCGGCAGGGGCGCCGACGTGGCACTGCCGCCCACCTCGTCCGTGGACGCGGCCGCCGCACGGCTGGAGACGCTGCCGACCGGTGGGCGCACGCCCCTCGCGGCCGGACTGCTGAAGGCACATGACGTACTGCGGGTGGAGCGGCTGCGCGATCCGTCGCGGCGGCCACTGCTGGTCGTGGTGACGGACGGCCGGGCGACCGGAGGTCCGGAGCCGGTGGCCCTGGCGGCGCGCGCCGCGCGGCTGCACGAGGCCGAGGGCACGGCGTCCGTCGTCGTGGACTGCGAGTCGGGGGTCGTGCGGCTCGGGCTGGCCGGCTCCCTGGCGCGCGATCTCGGGGGCACCGCCGTCACGCTCGACGAGTTGCGGGCCGACTCGATCGCCGGGCTCGTCAGGGACGTTCAGGGAACCAACGGACCCAACAGGAGGGCCGCTTAATGCCGCAGGGACAGCCGACCACGGTGCCGGACGACGGGCTGACGACGCGCCAGCGCCGCAACCGTCCGCTGCTCTTCGTCCACACCGGTATCGGCAAGGGCAAGTCGACGGCCGCGTTCGGGCTCGCGCTGCGCGCCTGGAACCAGGGCTGGCCGATCGGGGTGTTCCAGTTCGTCAAGTCGGCGAAGTGGAAGGTCGGGGAGGAGAACGCGCTGAAGGTCCTCGGCGCGAGCGGTGAGGGCGGCACGGTCGCCTGGCACAAGATGGGCGAGGGCTGGTCGTGGGTCCAGCGCGGCCTGCACGGCGACAACGCGGACAACGAGCAGAAGGCCCGCGAGGGCTGGGAGCAGGTCAAGCGCGACCTGGCCGCCGAGACGTACAAGCTGTACGTCCTCGACGAGTTCGCGTACCCGATGCACTGGGGCTGGATCGACACCGACGAGGTGGTCGAGGTGATGCGCAACCGTCCGGGGACGCAGCATGTGGTGATCACCGGGCGCAACGCCCCGGAGAAGCTCGTCGAGGCCGCCGACCTGGTGACCGACATGTCCAAGGTGAAGCACCCGATGGACGCCGGCCAGAAGGGCCAGAGGGGCATCGAGTGGTGACCGTTCCGCGACTGGTGATTGCCGCGCCGGCCTCCGGCAGCGGCAAGACCACCGTGGCGACGGGACTGATGGCGGCCTTCGCGGAGCGCGGCCTCGCCGTGTCGCCGCACAAGGTCGGTCCCGACTACATCGACCCCGGCTATCACTCGCTGGCCACCGGGCGGGCGGGGCGCAACCTCGACGCGTACATGTGCGGGCCCGAGCTGGTCGCTCCGTTGTTCGCGCACGGGGCCCGTGGGTGCGACCTGGCGATCGTCGAGGGGGTGATGGGACTGTACGACGGGGCCTCCGGACGGGGCGAGCTGGCGTCGACCGCCCATGTCGCGAAGCTGCTGCAGGCTCCGGTGGTGCTGGTCGTGGATGCGTCGTCGCAGTCGCGGTCGGTGGCGGCGCTGGTGCATGGCTTCGCCTCGTGGGATCCGCAGGTACGGATCAGCGGGGTGATCCTCAACAAGGTCGGCTCGGACCGGCACGAGATGTTGCTCCGGGAGGCGCTGGAGGAGTCCGGTGTGCCGGTGATGGGGGTGCTGCGGCGGGCCGAGCAGGTGGCCACGCCATCGCGCCATCTGGGGCTGGTGCCGGTGGCCGAGCGACGGGGCGACGCGGTCGCCGCTGTCGCGGCGATGGGCGCGCAGGTGCGGAGCGGGTGCGACCTGGATGCGCTGATGGCGTTGGCGCGGTCGGCACCGCGGACGCCTGCCGCGTCGGGGGCGTGGGATCCGGCGGGGGCCGTGCGGGAGGCGGGCGGAGGCAGGGACGCCGACGGTGAGGGTGGCCCGGAACGGCTGGACGGTGGCCCGGGCGGGCCGGATCGTGGCCGGCCGGTCGTCGCCGTGGCCGGAGGACCCGCCTTCACGTTCTCCTACGCCGAGCACAGCGAGCTCCTCACCGCCGCCGGGGCCGACGTCGTGACGTTCGACCCGTTGCGGGACGAAGCGCTGCCCGAGGGCACCCGTGGGCTCGTCATCGGTGGGGGGTTCCCGGAGGTGTACGCCCCCGAGCTGTCCGCCAACGAACCGCTGCGCAAGGCCGTTGCCGATCTCGCCGCCGCCGGGGCTCCCCTTGCCGCCGAGTGTGCCGGGCTGCTCTATCTCTCGCGGTCGCTCGACGGACTGCCGATGTGCGGAGTGCTCGACGCCGACGGCCGGATGTCGAAGCGGCTGACACTCGGCTACCGGGAGGCCGTGGCACTCACCGACAGTCCGCTGGCCGCGGTCGGCACACGGCTGCGTGGGCACGAGTTCCACCGCACGGTGCTGGAGCCGGGCGCCGGTGCCTCCCCCGCCTGGGGCATGCATCTGCCGGAACGGCGCGTGGAGGGCTTCGTGCAGCAGGGCGTCCATGCCAGCTATCTGCATACGCACTGGGCCTCGGCGCCGGGCGTCGCGCGGCGGTTCGTCGAGAGGGCCGCTGGGTGACGCCGTCGGTCCGCGAGGCCGAGCACCGGGTGGCGGCGGTCGGTGACGCGCCGGGCGGCCCGACCGCCCACCAGGGTCATCAGGAACGCGCCGAGCACCACAAACACCGCCATGGGCTCCTGCCGGCCGATCGACCGCGGTCCGCGCATCCCGGAGCTGCTCCTTGTCCCGCTCCCGTTCCCGTTCCCGGAAGGATCTCGCCCCATGGTTCTGCTCGTCGTCGGGGTCGGCGCGGGCCGGGGCGCGCCGGCCGGTGAGGTGCTGGAGCTCGTCTCGTCCGTACTGCACGAGGCGGGGCTGTCGCCCGGCGGCGTCGTGGAGTTGGCGACCCTCGACTCGAAGACCGAGGAGCCGGGGATCGTCGGAGCGGCGGCGCGGCTGGGCGTTCCCGTACGCGGGTACAGCGCGCAGGAACTCGCCGCGGTCGCCGTCCCGAACCCGTCGGGCGCCGTGCTCGCCGCGGTCGGCTCGGCGTCGGTCGCGGAGGCGGCGGCTCTCGTCCGCGCCGACGAACTCCTCGTACCGAAGCGGAAGTCGAACCCCGCGGGGCGGGTGGGGAGGGTGACCTGTGCGGTGGCCCGGCGGGCTTCGCACGCGCGTCCGGATCCGACCGTTGCGTCGAGTGCGGTGCCGGGCACATAGTCGTCCTGCCGTCGCTCCATCCCCATCGTCATGAGCCCACCCCCCACACCCTCTGGAAGTCATGCACACTCCTACTGAGAGACCCGATGTCAACCGCGCGGACGGACAGCACGATCTGCGGCACCACGGCGACGTGGAGGTCCGCGGCCGGGATCTGACCGATCTCGCCGTCAACGTACGTACCGATACGCCCCCGGCCTGGCTGAAGGAGCGAATAACCGCGTCCCTCTCCACACTCGCCGCCTACCCGGACGGGGGCCGTGCACGGGCCGCGGTCGCGGAACGGCACGGGCTGCCGGCGGATCGGGTCCTGCTGACGGCGGGTGCGGCGGAGGCGTTCGTGCTGATCGCGCGGGCGCTGCCGGCCCGGCGGCCGGTCGTCGTGCATCCCCAGTTCACCGAGCCCGAGGCGGCGTTGCGCGCGGCCGGGCACACGGTGGGGCGGGTACTGCTGCGCGCGGAGGACGGTTTCCGGCTGGATCCGGCGGCCGTGCCCGAGGAGGCGGATCTGGTGGTGGTCGGCAATCCGACCAACCCGACGTCGATCCTGCATCCGACGGCCGCGCTGGAGAAACTGGCACGCCCCGGGCGGACGTTGGTGGTCGACGAGGCGTTCATGGACGCGGTGCCGGGCGAGCGCGAGGCGCTGTGCGGACGTACGGACGTCCCGGGCCTCGTCGTGCTGCGCAGCCTCACCAAGACATGGGGGCTGGCGGGGCTGCGGATCGGCTACGTGCTGGCGTCCCCGGAGACCATCGGCACACTCCAGGAGGCGCAGCCGCTGTGGCCGGTGTCGTCCCCCGCGCTGGCGGCGGCCGAGGCGTGCATGGAGCCGCGGGCGCTGGTGGAGGCGGCCGCCGCGGCGGACCGTATCGCGGTGGACCGGGCCCATCTGATCGCCGGGCTCATGGAGTTCGCCGAAGTGCAGGTGGCGGAGCCCGCCGAAGGGCCGTTCGTGCTGGTGCGGCTGGAGCGGGCTGCGGAGGTGCGGGAGCGGCTGCGGGCGCTGGGGTTCGCGGCGCGGCGCGGCGATACGTTCCCGGGGCTCGGTCCGCAGTGGCTGCGGCTGGCCGTGCGCGACCGCGTGACGACCAACCGCTTTCTGCAGGCGCTCGATCAGGCGCTCCAAGTGCTCGCCTCCCCCAGGAACCGCTGACGGGGAGCGGCGCTCGCACCTGTGTGAACGCCGCTCCCCCTGGCCCCCTGGTTTCCCCCGGTCCCGCCCCTCGGGCCGGGTCGGTGTCAGTCCTGGGCGCGCCTGCGTGCCACGACGGTCGCGCCCGCACCCAGCGCAAGCAGGAACGCCGCTCCGCCCGCGAGGTACGGCGTCGTGGAGCTGCCACCGGTCTCCGCGAGGCTCGTGTCGACCGCTGCAGGGGCGTGGCCGGTCCCGGTCTGCGGCTTCACCTCACCGCCGGTGCTGCCACCGCTGTCATCTCCGCCGGAATTGCCTCCCGCCGGCTCGGTGGGCTCGGCGCTGGGAGCGGCCGCCTTCGGGGTCTCACAGGTCGCCTCGACGAGCGTGACCTCGCCCTGGACGTCGGCGACATTGAGCTTGAGCGGGTTGACCGACACCTTCAGCCTCAGCGCGGTCGCCGCGGCGGTGCGCGACGTGGTCTGCGTCTTCGACAGGTCGAGGACGACCTCGCCGACGCCGGGCACCGCCACCCGGGTCGTGCCGCCCGCCGTCAGCGTGACCTTCCGGCCGAGGACTCTGACATGGCCCAGCACATTCGATTCGGCAACGGGTTCGTGACCCACTTCGCAGACCGCCTTCGAGGTGACCTTCTCGACCTCGACGAGCGAGAGCAGCGGCAGTCCGGGCACATGGACGCGGGCCTTCGCCAGGTTGCTGTAGCCCTCGGCCCTGTGCTTGTCGACGGTCGCGTCCGCCGTGGCCGCGTCGGCACGCAGCACGTCGACCGGGCGGCCGTGCGCCACGCCGTCGAGCCGCACGCTGAGCGCGGTCTCCTCGGCGCTCGCCGGTGCGTGAACCTCGTTGAGCGTGGTCCTCAGCGGCACGTCGACCGTCTTGTTCAGGAGTGAGACGTCGAGTGCGGTGCGGAGCACGACCGCGCTCGCCTTCCCTTCGCCGGTGGTCGTGGTGGACCCGGTGGCGTGCGCCGGGGCGGCAACCAGCAGGGCGACGGGCGCGGCGGCGACCGCCAGTGCGGCGAGTCGGAAGGTGTTGCTGTTCAAAATGGTGGAACCCCCACAAGAGACATGGAGCCACCGGCGCCGTCCAATGGGGGACATCGCGGGCACCGGTGGCCTCGACTCCGTGAATCTTTGCGTACAGAGGGTGAACTGGCAGTTGCCTGTGGTGAGTTCACCCCAAAGGGGGTTTTCCGTGTCTGCATTCGATTATCTCGGCTCGTACGGCCCTCGGAGTCACCCGATCAGCCGAGCGTGTGCGAGGAGCCGGCCGACCGCGCCGGGGTGTGTGCCGAGGTGCTTCAACGAACGCGAGCCCCATTCGGTCACTGACTGTCAACGCGGCACCGCGGCGGCGTCAGCCGATCACACGGCCGTTCAGCACCACATGGCGCGGCGCCGCCAGCACCCGTACATCCGCTCGCGGGTCCTCCTCGTACACCACCAGATCCGCCGGGGCGCCCTCCTCAAGACCCGGCCGCCCGAGCCAGGCGCGCGCACCCCAGGCAGTCGCCGAGAGCGCCTCGCGGGGCGGGATGCCCGCCGTGACCAGTTCGGCGACCTCCGCCGCCACCAGACCATGGGCCAGCGAACCGCCCGCGTCGGTGCCGACGTAGACCGGCACGCCCGCGTCGTACGCCGCGCGCACGGTGTCGTAGCGACGCTCGTACAGCTGCCGCATATGCGCCGACCAGCGAGGGAACTTGGCCTCGCCGCCGGCCGCGAGGTCCGGGAACGTGGCGATGTTGACCAGCGTCGGGACGATCGCGACACCGCGCTCGGCGAAGAGCGGGATGGTGTCCTCGGTCAGGCCCGTCGCATGCTCGATGCAGTCGATCCCGGCCTCGACGAGATCAGTGAGAGCGGCCTCGGCGAAGCAGTGCGCGGTGACCCGGGCGCCGAGCCGGTGCGCCTCGGCGATGGCCGCCTCGACCTCGCCGCGCGGCCAGCAGGCGGTCAGGTCACCGGCGTCCCGGTCGATCCAGTCGCCGACCAGCTTGACCCAGCCGTCGCCGCGCCGCGCCTCCTGTGCGACGTATGCGACGAGGTCGCCCGGCTCGATCTCATGGGCGTAGTTCCGGATGTACCGGCGGGTCCTGGCGATATGGCGTCCGGCCCGGACGATCTTGGGAAGGTCCTCGCGGTCATCGATCCACCGGGTGTCGGAGGGCGATCCGGCATCCCTGATGAGCAGCGTGCCGGCCTCCCGGTCGGTGAGCGCCTGCTTCTCGCTCGTGGCGGCGTCGACCGGGCCGTGGTGATCGAGCCCCACGTGACAGTGGGCGTCCACGAGGCCCGGCAGCACCCAGCCGGTGACGGTCTGCGCCGCGTCCGCGCCGGGCGGCCGCTCGTACGAGATCCGCCCGTCGACGGCCCACAGCTCGTCCCGTACGTCGTCGGGACCGACGAGTACCCGCCCCTTCACATGCAGCACGGGCTGCACCGTGTGATCACTCATGGCAGCACTGTACGAGGCTGCCGATGACGGCCTCGGTACTCTCGACGGAAGCGCTGTTCGTACGCCGAACCGCAGGCCGACCCGATCCGAAGAGAGCACCACCGTGACGCACCCCTTCCTCGACCTCGCCCCGCTCACCGCCGCGCACTTCGCCGCCATCGAACGCCGGGTGGCCGGGCTCCTCGCCACCGAGCAGGACGTCGTCATCATGCAGGGCGAGGCGCTGCTTCCGCTCGAAGGCTGCATCCGGGGCGGCGCCCGGCCCGGTTCGACCGCACTGAACGTGGTCACGGGGCCGTACGGGCAGACCTTCGGGAACTGGCTGCGCGACTGCGGTGCCAATGTCATCGACCTGTCGGTGCCGTTCCACACGGCGGTCACCGCCGACCAGGTCGCGCAGGCGCTCGCCGCGCACCCGGAGATCGACTTCGTCTCGCTGGTCCACGCGGAGGCGGCGACCGGCAACACCAACCCGGTCGCGGAGATCGGTGAGGTCGTCCGGGCTCACGGGGCGCTGTTCATGCTGGACGCCGTCGCCTCGGTGGGCGCCGAGCCGCTGCTGCCGGACCTGTGGGGCGTCGACCTGTGCGTGATCGGCGCACAGAAGGCGATGGGCGGCCCGGCCGGGGTGTCGGCGGTGTCGGTGAGCGGGCGCGCCTGGGAACGGATCGCCGCCAACCCCGAGGCCCCCCGCCACTCGTACCTCTCGCTCCTGGACTGGAAGGAGCGCTGGATCGACGGCGGCCGCAAGGCGCTCCTGCACGCCCCCGCACAGCTGGAGATGCTGGCGCTGGAGGCGTGCGTGGAGCGGATCGAGGCGGAGGGGCTGGAGCCTCTGATGGCCCGGCACGCGGCGGCCGCCGCGGCGACGCGGGCGGGCGCGGTGGCGCTCAGCGGCGGACTGGCGCCGTACGTGCACGAGGCGCGGGACGCGGCGCCGGTCGCCACGACGCTGCGCGCCCCGGCGGGGATCGACGCCGCCGGGCTGGTCGCCAAGGCACTTGCGGCCGACCCGTCGCTGCCGCTGATCGCGGGCGGCGGGGCACTGTCCAAGGAGATGATCCGGGTCAATCACTACGGTGTGGACGCGACGCGGGGCGCGGTGCAGTCCTCGCTCGCGGCTCTGGGGGCGGCGCTGGCCGACGAGGGCCGGCCGGTCGACTTCGAAGCTGCCCGCAGGGCCGTTACGGAAACCTGGCCGAGCGAATAAATTCAGAAGGGTCAGCCATCCGGGATCCGGCGGCGGCCCGTCACGAATTCATCAATGCGGGGAGCTGTTAATTCAGAACAGCTCCCCGCATTCTTTTGCCCGCTTTCCCGGACCCTAAACCCGGAAGTTTCGAAAGCACTGATCGACACAATTCGACCACGCCTCCGGAGAGTTACGACTCTGTGACCGACTCCACATCCGGGGAAGATTTGCCGGATAAATGACGGACATACCGGCAGGAATATTCACCGCCTCGCGCCGGGGCACGCGCCCGCGTGATAACACACGGGCCAGTTCCACCCAACCCTCTGCGTCGATGCAATTTCAGAATTTGCTGGGTAAATTCAATTCGCATGACCGCCGCACCAGCAGATTTTGCACGTGCCCGAAGCGAATTCCTCACCATCGACACCCCGCGAGTGGAGGACGGAGCCGCGATCTGGCGTATCGCCCGTGACTCCGAGGTCCTGGACCTCAACTCCTCGTACAGCTATCTGCTGTGGTGCCGTGACTTCGCCGCGACCTCCGTGGTCGCCCGCGACGAGACCGGCGAACCGGTCGCCTTCGTGACGGGATACATCCGGCCCGACCGCCCCGAGACGCTCGTCGTCTGGCAGGTGGCCGTCGACCACGGCCACCGCGGGACCGGGCTGGCCGCCAAACTGCTGGACTCGCTGACCGCGCGGGTCGCCGCAGTGCAGGGCCTGGCCTCCGTCGAGACCACCGTCACCCCGGACAACACCGCGTCCGACCGGCTGTTCACCTCCTACGCACTCCGCCATGACGTGGCTCTGGAGCGCGAAGTGCTGTTCGACGGCGGGCTGTTCCCCGAGGGAACGCACCTGCCGGAAGTGCTCTACCGCATCGGTCCGTTCCACGCCTGAGCGCGGCGAAGACCGCAGCGCCGCCCTCCCACCCCCCTCAAGCAGGAGATCCCCTGTGACCATCACCCCGCCCGCCCTGAGCGTCTTCGAGACCCTGGAGTCGGAGGTGCGGAGCTACTGCCGCGGCTGGCCCGCCGTGTTCGACCGTGCACAGGGCTCCCGGCTGACCGACGAGGACGGCCACACGTACCTCGACTTCTTCGCCGGTGCCGGATCCCTCAACTACGGCCACAACAACCCGGTGCTGAAGCGTGCGTTGATCGACTACATCGAGCGCGACGGCATCACCCACGGCCTCGACATGGCGACCACCGCGAAACGCTCCTTCCTGGAGACCTTCCAGAACGTGGTGCTGCGCCCTCGCGACCTTCCGTACAAGGTGATGTTCCCAGGCCCCACGGGCACCAACGCGGTCGAGGCCGCGCTGAAGCTGGCCCGCAAGGTGAAGGAACGCGAGTCGGTCGTCTCGTTCACCAACGCCTTCCACGGCATGTCGCTCGGCTCGCTCGCCGTCACCGGCAACGCCTTCAAGCGGGCCGGGGCCGGTATCCCGCTGGTGCATGGCACGCCGATGCCGTTCGACAACTATCTCGACGGCCAAGTCCCGGACTTCCTCTGGTTCGAGCGGCTCCTCGAGGACCAGGGGTCGGGTCTCAACCAGCCCGCCGCCGTGATCGTCGAGACGGTGCAGGGCGAGGGCGGCATCAATGTGGCGCGGCCCGAGTGGCTGCGGTCGCTGGCCGATCTGTGCCGCCGCCGCGACATGCTGCTGATCGTCGACGACATCCAGATGGGCTGCGGCCGTACGGGCGCGTTCTTCTCGTTCGAGGAGGCCGGCATCACGCCGGACATCGTCACCCTGTCGAAGTCCATCAGTGGTTACGGACTGCCCATGTCGCTCTGCCTGTTCCGCCCGGAGCTGGACATCTGGGGACCGGGCGAGCACAACGGCACCTTCCGCGGCAACAATCCCGCGTTCGTCACCGCCGCCGCCGCTCTCGACGCCTACTGGGCGGACGGCCAGATGGAGAAGCAGACCCTGGCCCGCGGCGAACAGATCGAGCAGGCACTGCTGGCGATCTGCGACGAACACGCCCCGCTCGGCGCCCGGTTCCGCGGCCGCGGCCTGGTCTGGGGGCTGGAGTTCACCGACGCTTCGCGCGCCGCCGCGGTCTGCGCCCGCGCCTTCGAACTGGGGCTGCTCGTGGAGACCTCCGGTCCGCAGAGCGAGGTCGTGAAGCTGCTGCCGGCCCTGACCGTCACCCCCGAGGAACTGGACGAAGGCCTGCGCACGCTGGCCCGCAGCGTCCGCGAAACCGCCTGACACCCCGGCGCGCAGAGACACCGAAGAGAAAGGCACCGACTCACCGTGATCGTCCGATCGTTCAGTGACATCGAGAACACCGACCGGCATGTGAAGGCCGCCTCCGGCACCTGGGAGAGCAAGCGCATCGTGCTCGCCAAGGAGAAGGTGGGCTTCTCGCTCCACGAAACCGTGCTGTACGCCGGCACGGAGACGTCGATGTGGTACGCGAACCACATCGAGGCCGTGTTGTGCACCGAGGGCGAGGCCGAGCTCACCAACGACGAGACCGGCGAGAAGCACTGGATCTCCCCCGGCACGATGTATCTGTTGAACGGGCACGAGCACCACACGCTGCGCCCGAAGACCGACTTCCGCTGCGTCTGCGTCTTCAACCCTCCCGTCACCGGACGGGAGGACCACGACGAGAACGGCGTCTATCCCCTGCTGACCGAGGAGGGCTGAACGATGACCACCGATGTACGCGCCGACCTCTACCCCACCCGGGGTTCCGCCGAGCTGATCACGCCCCGCCAGGACCCGGTCATCTGGTCGGCGCCCGGCACCCCGGGCCCGGTCGCCGTGAAGGACCTGCAGGGCTTCGAGCGTGACGGCTTCCTCACCGTCGACGAGCTGATCACACCCGCCGAGGTCGACGGCTACCGGGCCGAGCTCGACCGACTGATCGCCGATCCCGCGGTCCGGGCCGACGAACGCTCGATCATCGAGCCGACGTCGCAGGACATCCGCTCGGTCTTCGAGGTCCACCGGATCAGCGAGGTCTTCGCCCGGCTGGTCAGCGACGAGCGGGTGGTGGGCCGGGCCCGCCAGATCCTCGGCTCGGACGTGTACGTCCACCAGTCGCGGATCAACGTCAAGCCGGGCTTCGGCGCTTCGGGGTTCTACTGGCACTCGGACTTCGAGACCTGGCACGCCGAGGACGGTCTGCCGCACATGCGGGCGGTGTCCGTGTCGATCGCGCTGACCGAGAACCACGACACCAACGGCGGGCTGATGATCATGCCCGGTTCGCACAAGTCGTTCCTCGGGTGCGCGGGCAGGACACCGAAGGACAACTACAAGAAGTCTCTGAGGATGCAGGACGCCGGCACCCCGTCCGACCAGGCGCTGACCAGGATGGCCGATCGGCACGGCATCCGGCTCTTCACGGGTCCGGCCGGTTCGGCGACCTGGTTCGACTGCAACTGCATGCACGGCTCGGGGGACAACATCACCCCGTACCCGCGCAGCAATGTCTTCATCGTCTTCAACAGTGTGGAGAACGCCGCCGAGGAACCGTTCGCGGCGCCGGCCAGGCGCCCGGAGTTCATCGGGTCACGGGACTTCTCGCCGGTGGGATGAGGCGATTGTGCCGGTGGGCGGGGACGGCCCGGGCC
>NZ_JBHVEE010000071.1:0-48748 GCF_042802415.1 Streptomyces sp. NPDC057486
TGGGCCCGGCGGCGTCCGGTGCGTGCGATCGCAAGGCGGAGGGTCGCCCTCGTACCGGACGTACTCGGACGACCCCGACAACGCAGCGAGCGTGCCGGGCGTCGCCGGGCAGGCGGGACTTCCGACACACGCCCTGGGACGGCCCCGTCGGACAGGTCCTGGTCGAGTACGTCGGCGCACTCCGACTCCGGCAGAGAGTCTGCCGCCCTGACCGACTTCGGGACGAGGGTTCGACAGCTGCTCCTCAGCTGTCGAAATCGACGGTCAGGCTGTCGGAGACAGGGAAGGTCTGGCAGGTCAGCACATACCCGGCGTCGACCTCGGCAGGTTCCAGCGCGTAGTTGCGCCGCATGTCCGACTCGCCCTCGGTGACCCGAGCGCGGCAGGTACCGCAGACGCCGCCCTTGCAGGCGAACGGCAGGTCGGGGCGTACGCGGGAGGCCGAGTCGAGAAGGGTGGCCTCGCGGGAGAGTGCGAAGGTGGTGGAGCGGCCGTCCAGGACGACGGTGACCTGGCTGACCGGTCCGTCGGCCCGGGGCTCCTCGTGGCGTACGGCGACGGGCTCCTCGCCTGCGAAGAAGAGTTCCTGGTGGACCCGGTCACTGGACGCTCCCAGCTCGGCGAGCACCTTCTGGGCGTCCAGGACCATGCCGTGGGGGCCGCACAGCCACCAGTGGTCGGCTTCGGAGACGTCGACCAGGCCGTCGATGAGCGCGGCCAGCCGGTCGGCGTCGAGACGGCCGGTCAGTAGTTCGGCCTCGCGCGGTTCGCGGGACAGTACGTGCGCGAGCTGGAACCGGGCAGGGTAGAGATCCTTCAGGTCGGCCAGTTCGTCGGCGAACATCACCGAGTCGGTGCGCCGGTTGCCGTAGAAGAGGGTGACGCGGGACCGGTCGTCCGCGGCAAGGACGGACTCGGCGATGGAGACCATCGGGGTGATGCCCGAGCCGGCCGCGATGAGCACGTGGTGTCCGGGCATGGACAGATCAGGGGTGAAGGCGCCGGTCGCACCCATCACCTCGATGGTGTCGCCCTGCCTCACCTCGTTCACCAACCAGGACGAGAACAGTCCACCGGGCACCACCCGCACCCCGATGCGGGGCCGGGCACCCACCGGGGAGCAGATCGAGTAGGAGCGCCGCTCGTCCCGCCCGTCGACTTCGCGCCGCAGCGTGAGCGACTGGCCGGGTGTGAAGGCGAACTCCTCGGCCAGCTCACCGGGGATGTCGAAGCTCAGCGCGACAGCGTCGTCGCACAGCCGCTGCACTGCCGCCACTTTCAAGGCGTGGAAGGCGGGGCGGCGGCGCGCCCGCCGCCCCGGGGAGAGGGCGGCGGCTTCGGGAGCCAACAGGTCCTCCATCAGATCTCCTTGACGTACTCGAACGGTTCCTGGCAGGCCCGGCAGCGCCACAGCGCCTTGCAGGAGGTGGCGCCGAAGCGGGAGGCCTCCTCCGTGTCGATGGCGCCGCAGCGAGGGCAGGGCACGGCTCGGCGGGTGGTGGACAGGCTCAGCGGCACGGGTCCCGGCAGCGGGCGCGGTGCGGGTCCGGGGGGTGCGATGCCGTGTTCGGCGAGCTTGCGGCGCCCCTCCGGGGTGATCCAGTCGGTGGTCCACGGGGGGTCGAGGACTGTGCGGACCTCCACACGCTCATAGCCGGCGTCCTTCAGCCGCGCCGCCACACCGGCCCGCATCTCGGGCATGGCCGGGCAGCCGGAATAGGTCGGCGTGAGTGCGGCGACGACCGTGCCGTCGGCGGCCACCGTCACGTCCCGCAACACTCCGAGGTCGGCCAGGGTGAGCATGGGCAGTTCGGGGTCGGGCACCTGCTCGGCGATGCGCCGGGCGTCCGTGAGCACGGTCACCATGTCGCCTCCGGGTGGGCGCGGACCACGCTCTGCAGCTCGGTCAGCAGCGGGGCAAGGTGTTCGGTGTGGTTACCTTCGCGGCCGGAGCCGGCCGTCGGCGGCGGTACGTCCGGCAGGGGCAGCCCTGCCGCTGTCGTGACCTGTCGCAGCACGGCGAGGACCTCGGTCCGCGCGTCGTGGGCCTCGAACAACTCCCCCAGGTGGGCGGCCACGTCGTCGAGGCCGGCGCGCATCCTGCGGTGGGACTCCGCGGTGCCGTCACCGAGTCGGACGACCCACTCCGCCGCGTACTGCCGGTGATAGGTCAGTTCTTTCACGCCCTTGGCCGCGATGGCGGCGAGTACCGGGTCGGCCGAGGCGGTGAGCCGCTCGAAGTGGGCCAGGCGCCAACTGGCGAACACCAGCAGCCGTGCGATGCTGAACGCGAAGTCGCCGTTGGGCAGTTCTGCCAGGCGCACGTTGCGGAAGTCGTCCGCGTCACGGAAATAGGCGTAGGCGTCCTCGCCGCGTTCCGTGCCGTCGACCTGACCGCAGCGGGCGTAGAGGAGGCGGGCCTGGCCGAGCAGGTCGAGCCCGATGTTGGCCAGTGCCACCTCCTCCTCCAGCTCGGGTGCGCGCGTGGTCCACTCGGCCAGGCGCTGGGCACCGACCAGGGCGTCGTCGGCCAACACCAAGCACAGCGCGGCCAGTTCGGCACGGTCGACCCCGTCCGGCACAGCGGAGCTCACCCCGTGCAGCGGATCCTCGAAACCGGTGCCGTAGGCCCAGCGAGCGTCGTCCTCGTGTCCCTCGGCGAGCGTCATGTAGACGTGGTCGTCACTCATGCCCTGCTCCTAGATGTGGGGGACGTCGTCGGGGATGTCGTAGAAAGTCGGGTGGCGATAAACCTTGTCGGCGCTGGGCGCGAAGAACGGATCCTTCTCGTCGCGCGTGGAGGCCGCGATGTCCTCGCTGCGCACCGCCCAGATGCTGACGCCCTCGTTGCGGCGGGTGTACAGGTCGCGCGCGTGCGTGAGCGCCATCGCGTCGTCGGCAGCGTGCAGCGAGCCGACATGGACATGGTTGAGTCCGCGCTTGCCGCGCACGAACACTTCGTACAGAGGCCAGCCGTGCTTGTCGGAGGTCATGCCGCCGCTCCCTTCTTCGCGCTCGCTGCCTGCTTGGCCGCGTGTGCGGTCGCTGCTTCGCGCACCCAGGCGCCTTCTTCGTGAGCGGTCCGGCGGCGCTCCATCCGCTGGGTGTTGCACGGCCCGTCGCCCGTGATGACGCGCTTCAGCTCGTCCCAGTCCGGGGTGCCGAAGTCGTGATGGCCACGCTCCTCGTTCCAGCGCAGCTGCGGGTCGGGCAGATTCACGCCGAGCTTCTCGGCCTGCGGGACGGTCATGTCGACGAACCGCTGGCGCAGCTGGTCGTTGCTGTGCCGCTTGATCTTCCAGGCCATCGACTGCGCGGAGTTGGGCGAGTCCTCGTCGGGCGGGCCGAACATCATCAGCGACGGCCACCACCAGCGGTTCACCGCGTCCTGCACCATCTCCCGCTGGGCTTCGGTGCCGCGCATCATCGTCAGCAACAGCTCGTAACCCTGCCGCTGATGGAACGACTCCTCCTTGCAGATCCGCACCATCGCCCGCGCGTACGGCCCGTACGAGGAGCGGCACAGCGGCACCTGGTTGCAGATCGCCGCGCCGTCCACGAACCAGCCGATCACCCCGACGTCGGCGAAGCTCAGCGTCGGGTAATTGAAGATCGACGAGTACTTCTGGCGCCCTTCGAGCAGTCGCTCGGTGAGGTCCGCGCGGTCGGCGCCGAGCGTCTCGGCCGCCGAGTACAGGTACAGGCCATGCCCGGCCTCGTCCTGCACCTTGGCGAACAGGATCGCCTTGCGGCGCAGTGACGGCGCACGCGTGATCCACTCACCCTCCGGCTGCATGCCGATGATTTCTGAGTGCGCGTGCTGCGCCACCTGCCGGATCAGCGTCTTCCGGTAGCCGTCGGGCATCCAGTCACGCGGCTCGATCCGCTGGTCCCGCGCGATCGTCGACTCGAAGTGCTCCTGTAGCGCGGGTGGAGCGTCAGGTGCGGCCGACGAGCCGGCCTGCTGTGCAGTCATCCGTACCACCAATCCCTACCGACCGTTCGTTCGGTCGATGATATGACGAGATTCCTGGGTTCTGGCAAGTGCCGAAGTGCGGTCCGTTCCCGGTGAAGGAGGGTGGCCGGCCGTCGAGGAAGGCGCAGACGGCGGCACGGTGGTCCTCCGTCCACCTGAGCCGCTCCTGCACCACGGCCTCCGCCTCCAGCAGTGCGGGCAGGTCGCCGCCCGCCACAGCCCGGAGCTGCGCCTCGACCTCGGCATACGCGGCGCTGAGGCCGGCGGCCAGGCGCCGGGCCGCACCGAGGCCCTGCTCGGTCGCGGCACCGTCCGGCACCATGCGATGGACGAGACCCCACCGCTCGGCCGCCTCGGCGTCGAAGCGGTCGCCGAGCAGCATCAGGGTGACTGCCCGCGAGGGTCCGACCGCCTGCGCCGGCGCGCCGCTCGGCCCACTGTCGGCGGCCACGCCGATCCCGGTGAACGAGGTGGAGAACGGGCCGCCCTGGGCGGCCACCCGGAGGTCGGCGCAGAGCGCGAGGCCGAGACCGGCGCCGACGCAGGCGCCCTCGACGCCCGACGCTATTCGATGACGGCGCCGCAGTCCGGCAGGGTGTACTCGACGGTGCGTTCGTCGGCCTGCGCCGTTTCGCTCACCGCCATGCGTAGAACCCCTGTCCGGTCTTGCGGCCCAGTTCGCCCCGGGCGACCTTCTCGCGCAGCAGCCGCGGCGGGGCGAACCGTTCGCCCAGCGTGGCGTGCAGGTGTTCCGCGATGGCCAGGCGCACGTCCAGGCCGACCAGGTCGGTCAGGCGGAGGGGACCCATGGGGTGCTTGTAGCCGAGTTGCATCGCGTCGTCGATGGCCTCGGGTTCCGCCACGCCCTCCTCGACCATGCGGATGGCCTCCAGTCCGAGGGTGACGCCGAGGCGGCTGCTGGCGAAGCCGGGCGAGTCCTTGACGACGACGTCCTTCTTGCCCAGGCAGCGCGTCCACTGCAAGGCCGCCTCGGTCGTGGCGGCGTCCGTGCCCGGCGCCACCACGATCTCGACCAGGTCCGAGGCGGGCACCGGGTTGAAGAAGTGCATGCCCAGGAAGCGGCTGGGCCGGGCGAGGACGGCGGCCAGCTCGGTGACGGACAGAGAGCTGGTGTTACTGGCCAGGACCGTCGTCGCGCTCACCGTCAGTTCGGCGGCGGCGAGGACGCGGGCCTTGAGCGCGGAGTCCTCCGGGACGGCCTCCACGACCAGGTCGGCTTCGGCGGGCAGCGCGTCCACCGACTCCACGGTGAACACCCGGGCAAGAATCTCGTCCGCGGGTTCGGTGAGCAGGTCGCGTTCGGCGGCCCGCTTCAGTCCCGTGGCCACCCGGTCCAGGGCCGCGGCTGCGGCCTCGGCGCCGCTCTCGACCACGGTGACTGCGGAGCCGGCGGTCGCGTAGGACTGCGCAATGCCGGCGCCCATGCGGCCGCCGCCGATCACCCCGACGACGGCCGGTGCGGTGGTTGTCATGCTCGGCTCCTCTTCTCCAGGAAGCGGGTCATGCGGTCCTTCTTGTCCTCGCCCTCGAACAACACGGCCTGAGCCAGGTCGTCGGCGACCGGATGGGCGCCCGGCGAGTCGACGACGAGCTTGGTCAGGCGCAGGGCCGTGGCCGAGGACCTGGCCATGCGGTCCAGCAGCGCGTGCGCCTCGTCGAGCAGCTTCTCGACCGGCACGACGTCGATGACGAGCCCGGCCGCCAGGGCCGCCTGCGCGTCGAGATTCCGCCCGGCGAGCAGCACCTGCTTGGCGACCGACTCGCCGACCAGCTCGGGCAGCCGCCAGCATGCCCCGGCAGCGGCGAGGATGCCGAGCCCCGGCTCGGGGTTGCCGAACACGGCGTCGGGCCCCGCGATGCGCAGGTCGCACGCGTAGGCCAGTTCCGCACCGCCGCCCAGGGCCCAGCCGTCGACTGCGGCGACGGTCGGCATCGGCAGGCGCCGTACCCGCTCGAACAGGCGGCTGTTGATGCCCTGCAGGGCCTCGTCCCGGCCGCGCCCGAGCAGTTCTGCGATGTCGGCGCCGCCCGCGAAAACGCGGCCGTGCCCGGTGAGCAGCAGCAGCTTCGGTCGACGTTCCAGCTCGTCGCAGACGTCGTGCAGCTCGGCGATCATCCGGCCGCTGATGGCATTGCGGGCGTCGGGCCGGTGCAGCGTGACGACCACCCGGTCGTCGCGCTCCTCGACCAGGAGGGTCTCGTAGGTCGTGGCGTTCACACCCGCTCCACCAGCATCGCGACGCCTTGGCCGACACCGACGCACAGCGTGGCAAGCCCCCTGCGGGCGTCCTCCCGCTCCAGGCGGCCCAGCAGGGTGAGCAGGACACGAGCGCCCGAGCAGCCGAGCGGATGGCCCAGCGCGATGGCGCCGCCGTCGGCGTTGACCTTGTCCTCGTCGAGTTTCAGCCGGCGCATCACCGCCAGGGCCTGGGCGGCGAACGCCTCGTTCAGCTCCACCGCGTCGAGGTCCCCCGCCTGCCATCCGGCCCGGGCCAGGGCCTTCTCGGTGGCGGGCACCGGGCCGAGACCCATGATGTGGGGCTGGACGCCGGCCGAGGCCGTGGTGACGATCCGCGCCCGCGGGGTGAGCCCGTAGCGGTCCACGGCCGCCGCGCTCGCCACGATGAGGGCGGCGGCGCCGTCGGACAGCGGCGAGGAGGAGCCGGCGGTGACGATGCCGTCCTTGCGGAAGATGGTGCGGAGGGCGCCGAGCTTCTCCAGCGTGGTGGAGGGGCGGGGGCCTTCGTCCCGTATGACCTCGCCGTCCTTGACCGGGACGGGAACGATCTCGCGGTCGAAGCGGCCCGCGTCCTGGGCGGCAACGGCCCGCTGGTGGCTGCGCAGAGCGAAGGCGTCGGACTCGGCACGGGTGATGCCGTCCAGGGCCGCTACCTCCTCCGCGGTCTCCCCCATCGACAGGGTGACCTTCGCCGTCTCGGGTCCGGCACCTGCGGGGACGGCACGGTCGGCGGCCGTGAAGCGGGGGTTGGTGAACCGCCAGCCCAGCGACGTGTCGTGCACCTCGCCCGGCTTGGCCCAGGGGGTTCCCGGCTTCTGCATCACCCACGGGGCACGGGTCATGGACTCCGCGCCGCCGGCCACGACCAGGTCGGCCTCGCCGGCGCGGATCGCCTGGGCTGCCGAGGCGACGGCGGTCAGGCCCGAGGCGCACAGCCGGTTGACGGTGTAGCCGGGCACCGTGTGCGGCAGCCCGGCCAGCAGGACCGCCATACGGGCCACGTCCCGGTTGTCCTCACCGGCCTGGTTGGCCGCGCCGAGGATCACCTCGTCCACGGCCTCGGACGGGATGCCGGAGCGGCGCACGGCCTCGCCGACGACGAGGGCAGCCAGGTCGTCGGGGCGAACGGAGGCCAGGGCGCCACCGTAACGGCCCTGCGGGGTGCGGGCTCCGTCGATCAGGTAGACCTCTTCGGGCATCAGACGGACTCCTCGGCGGTGACGACGGGACGACGGGACTGCAGAACGGCGAAGCGGCCGGCGACGAAGGCCGCGTCGGACAGAGTGGCGCTGGCTGCGGGGTTGGCGGCGCTGCCGTGGAAGTCGCTGAAGGCGGCGGACTGATTGACGAAGATCTGCCCGGTGAAGTTCTCGGACAGGTGGACACCGGCGTCCAGGGCGGCCTCCTCGGCGGCGGCCAGCACGTCCTCGTCGGTGGAGTGGACGGCGGCGGTCAGCGCCCCGTGCGCGCGCACCATCTCACGGAACAACTCCAGGCTGTGCCGGGTGGAGTCGGTGCCGATCACGAACGACACCGGTCCGAACCACTCCCGGCTGTACACCTCCCGGTCGGCCTCCGCGTCCAGCCGTGCCACGAGCGGCGTCCGCACGTCCGCCTCGGCGTACTCCGGGTGTGCGACGGACGCCGACGCCCGCACCGTACGGCCGACGCCGGCCGCGTCCTTCAACCGATCGCGCACACCGTCATTGACGATCGCGCCCAGCGTGCCGGCGGCACGCGCGGGGTCGCCGAGCAGCCGGTCCAGGGCTGCGGCCAGGTCGGTGGCGAACTCGTCGGCCGTCCGTCGGCCCTGGTCGGTGGCGATGCCCTCACGCGGGAGCAGCAGGTTCTGCGGGGTCGTGCACATCTGCCCGCTGTACAGCGAGAGCGAGAAGGCGAGATTGCCCAGCAGACCGCGGTAGTCGTCGGTCGAGTCCAGCACGACCGTGTTCAGGCCGGCCTTCTCCGTGTACACGACTGCCTGGCGGGCGTGGGTCTCGAGCCAGTCGCCGAACTCGGTGGAACCGGTGAAGTCGACGATCCGGACGTCCGGGTCCAGGGCGAGCGTGGCGGCGTCCCGGCCGCCGGGCGCCTCGGCGACCAGAAGGACGAGGTCAGGGCTGAAGCCCGCCTCGGCCAGCACTTCGCGGGCGATGCGCACGGTGATCGCCAGGGGCAGCACGGCACCTGGGTGCGGCTTGACCACGACCGGGTTGCCGGTGACGAGCGAGGCGAACAGCCCCGGATAGCCGTTCCAGGTCGGGAAGGTGTTGCAGGCGACGAGGAGTGAGACACCACGGCCGACGGGGCTGAACTTCTTGTCCAGCACCAGGGCGTCGCCCTTGCGCTGCGGCTTGCTCCAGCGGGCGGCGGCCGGGTGCTTCTTCTGCGCCGCCCACGCGTAGGCGACGGCTTCGAGGCCCCGGTCCTGGGCGTGCGGGCCGCCCGCCTGGAAGGCCATGACGAACGCCTGGCCGGTGGTGTGCTGCACCGCGTGGGCGATCTCGAAGCTCGCCGCGTTCAGCCGGGCGAGGATCTCCGCGGCGACGCCGGCGCGCGTGTCCGGGCCGGCCGCACGCCAGGCTGCCGTGGCGTCCTTGGCGGCGGCCACGGCCGCGGTCGGGGAGAGCCGGGGGTAGCTGATGCCCAGCGGGAAGCCGTACGGGGAGTGCTCCTCGGGCGCCACACGTCCCTCCCCCGGATGTCCGGGCAGGTCGAACGGCCTGCCGATCTGCTCCCGGAAGACCGCCTCGCCGAGCGTGGCGGCGTCCTCGCCGTACACCGACCTGCTGGGCGACTCGGGATAGGGCGTCCAGTGCTCCCGGCTTTCCGTCGCAGCCACCGCCTGTTCCAGCAGGGTGCGATGACGTGCGAAGAAGTCGGGCACCTCAGTGGCTGCGTGTTGCATATGACTCACCTCTTGACAGGCCCTGGCGTGGCTTGATTACTTGGCCGTGCCGAAACTAACCGAATGTTCGGTCGGGACACAAGGTGGTGTAAACCGTGACGGAAGCAACCCCCACGTTTTCGGCGCCGACAGCGCGCATGTTCGCCGCGGACCAGGCTTCACGCCTTCTCGGCATCGAACTGCTGGAGCACGGCGAGGGAACCGCTGTACTGCGCATGACGGTGACGGCGTCCATGGTCAACGGGCACGGGACCGCCCACGGTGGATACCTGTTCCTCTTCGCCGACACCGCCTTCGCCTGCGCCTGCAACAGCCACGGACCCGTCACCGTCGCGTCCGGGGCGGACGTCACCTTCGTGGCGCCCGCCCACGAGGGAGACGTCCTGACGGCCACCGCTCGGGAGATCACCCGCTTCGGTCGCAGCGGCATCTACGACGTCACCGTCATCCGCGGCGAGACGGTGATCGCGGAGTTCCGCGGCCGCAGCCGCAGCATCCGAAGCACGGGATCCAAGGAGCCGCAATGATCAGCGAACCGACCGCCCCCATGGACGTCCGCCCCCGCCGCGGTGAGCCCCTGCCGGCGGAACTGCAGGACGATGCGGAGCGGATGTCACGGGAGGAGGTGGAGGACCTCCAGCTGCGCCGCCTCCACCGGACGCTTCGGCACGCCTACGACAACGTCGAGCTGTACCGCAGGAAATTCGACCAGGCCGGCGTGACGCCCGACGACTGCCACACACTGAAGGATCTGGCCCGGTTCCCCTTCACCACCAAGGCCGACCTGCGCGACACCTATCCGTTCGGCATGTTCGCCGTACCCATGGACCAGGTCCGCCGTGTTCATGCCTCCAGCGGCACCACGGGCCGCCCCACTGTCGTCGGCTACACCGAGAACGACCTGTCGACATGGGCGGACGTGGTCGCCCGTTCGATCCGCGCCGCCGGCGGCCGTCCCGGGCACAAGGTGCACATCTCCTACGGTTACGGCCTGTTCACCGGCGGCCTGGGCGCGCACTACGGCGCCGAACGGGCCGGGTGCACCGTCATCCCCGCCTCCGGGGGCATGACCGCACGACAGGTGCAGATCATCCAGGACTTCAAGCCCGAGATCATCATGGTCACCCCGTCCTACATGCTCACCCTGCTCGACGAGTTCGAGCGCCAGGGCGTGGACCCGCGCTCCACCTCCCTCGAGGTGGGCATCTTCGGCGCCGAACCGTGGACGGAGGAGATGCGCCGCGAGATCGAGGAGCGCATGGACATCCACGCCGTCGACATCTACGGCCTCTCCGAGGTGATGGGCCCCGGCGTGGCACAGGAGTGCGTGGAGACCAAGGACGGCCTGCACGTCTGGGAGGATCACTTCCTCCCCGAGATCGTCGACCCGTTCACGGACGACGCCCTCGCCGACGGTGAGAACGGTGAACTCGTCTTCACCTCGCTCACCAAGGAGGCACTCCCGATCATCCGCTACCGCACCCGCGACCTGACCCGGCTCCTGCCCGGCACCGCCCGGCCCGCCTTCCGCCGTATCGAGAAGATCACCGGCCGCTGCGACGACATGATCATCCTGCGTGGGGTGAACGTCTTCCCGACCCAGATCGAGGAGGTGGTGCTGCGCGCCCCCGGCGTCGCCCCGCACTTCCAGATCCAGCTGAGTACAAGGGGACGCATGGATCACATGACCGTCCGTGTGGAGGCCGAGCCCGGCGCGGGTCCCGAGCAGCGCGAAGCGGCCGCCCGCGCGATCGCCAAGGGCGTCAAGGACGGCGTCGGCGTGAGCGTGGAAGTGGAGATCGTGGAGCCGGAGAGCCTGGAGCGCTCCCTGGGCAAGCTGCGCAGGATCAAGGACCAGCGCACGGCGTGATCCGTCTCCTTGCCGCAATGGCCGGGTGAGCGACTCGCCCATCGGACTTCCCGCACGGCAGGGGGGGGGAGCGGCCCGCCTACGACCGTGACTCCCTCCTGGAAGTCGCGGTCGCGGTCTTCAAGGAGCGCGGTTACGACGGCACCGGCATGGAGGAGCCGGCCCGGCGTCTCGGCCTGAGCAAGTCCGGCATCTACCACCACGTCGCCGGCGTCGCCGGCAAGGAGGAACTGCTCTCACTCGCCGTCACCCGTGCTCTGGACGCGCTGTTCGCCGTGCTGGACGAGGGCCCGGCGCCGTACACGTCGACAACCGCCCGGCTGCGGCACGTCGTACGATGCAGCGTCGAGGTGCTCGCCTCGGAGCTGCCCTACGTCACCCTGCTGCTGCGGGTGCACGGCAACAGCGACACCGAGCGGCGGGCGCTCGCGCGGCTTCGACGGTCTGAGCCGCCGGGGAGCCGGCGCCGGCCCAGGAGGCCCCTCCGGCCGAAGCTATCTGCGCACCTGAATCAGCGCGTGCGTCCCACTTGTACGCCACGCGGCACCGGAGCGCTCAAGGGCGTCCAAGGTTGCCTGGTCCAGGCCGACAATGACGTCGGACTTCAGTGTGCGCAGGGCCGCGACGGCTCCTGGGAAGTACGCAGTGCGAGTGGCGAAGGACACTGTGGCACCCCAGAGCCGATCCCCCACCAGGCGGCGGTAGTTGAGGTCGCCCTTCATGATGGTGAGCGTGGCGCCCGCGAACTCCTCACGGAGGTCCTCCGGCATCTCCTCGTACGGCATAGGGGCGCAGAAGAACGGGTGGGTACGGACCTCCAGACTTCCGGTCGCCATGGCCTTCCACAGTCGGCCGCCGATCCGGCCCGCTTCGCCGGGCGCCTCGGTGAGGCGCCGGAGGCAGTCGACCACGTCCGCCGTCATCGCATCGGAGACGTAGTACGGGTAGGGCTTGACGTGGAGCACGACCCGCTCGGCATGTCGGTGTTCGAGGAGGTGGTCGATGAGGATCAGGTCCGGAATCAGCTCGCGTCCCGCGTTGTCGGCCACCACGGCGACAGTCGAGGAGCGTCCGGCAGGCAGCAGCTGCCACAGCACGGCACTGTCGTCGGCGACCAGCGCAGAGGCAACGGCCTCACTGGCCGCCGCCTCCCCCGCCGAGACGCGGAAGCCGAGATCCGCGCGGTTGCCCCAGAGCGAGGCATGGAGCAGGGCCGTGGCCCGCTCATCGGCCGGCGCGTCTGCGAGCGCGTCCAGGGCCCGCAGCTCCTCCTCCACCGCCTCGCCGCACAGTTCCGCCTGCTTGAAGGGCGCAAAGGGGTCGACTCCCTGCCATGGCCCGTTACCGAAGTACCCGACCGCGCCGAGGAGCCTGCGGTAGAAGTAGCTCTCCGCCCACAGGAAGGGCGCGTCGTACCAGGATCGCCCGAAGTGCTCCCGCCCCGAGTCCGCCCAGTGCTCGTGATCGTGGTCCTCGGGGTCGAGCGGTTCGACGGCGCCGTTGGTGATCTCGTCCAGCAGGTCATCGAGGGCCTCGTGCTGCCGACGGCTGTACGGGAAGGCGGCTCGTACCTGCTGGATGAGGGCAGGGTGGCGGTTGGCAAGGACATCCCAGGCGAACGAGCCGGGCTTGTTGCCCATGATGACCGGCGGGCTTGCCGCAACGGCCGAAGCGGAGTCGGCTCCGGCCCCTTCGCCCGCGGTGTGGGGACCTCTGTCTTCCATGGCGTCCAGCCCTTCGCGAATCGCCAACCGGAGCGTCAAGCTCCTGATTGCTGGTCTTCTCCAGGTCTCCCACATCGGCTTGCCCGTCGGCAACAAAGTGTTGAGTCCCGGCAAGCCCCTGCCGGCCCCACTCGTCGAGTTGTTGATGTGGTCGATCCAACGGTAGACGGACCGAAACCGGCGGACGGCGCGTTGGTCATCGGGCAGCAGACCTCCTGCAGGTGACATCGGTGGCCCTCCCGGATCGTGGGGGATGACGTGGACGAAGTCGAAGAGGTCGCTGCCGTTGCCGAGGGAATCACGATCCGCAGCCGGGCCGACAGCGTCGCCTCAGCGAAACGTGGCAGGAGGGCGTCGGCGAATTTCGCACCTCCACGCGAGACCTCGTGACGCCGGACCCTCAGCTCAACCGGAACACCGGGCCACGCGGTGTGAACGGCAGAGAGGCACCCTGCGGGATCAAGAACGCGTGCTCGCGCCGGATCCGCAGCGTGTCGCACCGGCCGTCAGTGATGACGAGCACCGGGGCCGCCGGCGGGAAGTCGTCGGCCGTGTGCAACAGGTCGATGCCCGGCTGCAGTTCGGTCCCGCCACGGCCGCGCACCCGAACCCGGCCCGCGATCTCGGCCGGTGGCAGATAGCCGGCGTCGTACGGTGCCGCGTCGCAGAACACCACACGCGCCGCGGGTACGTCGCGTGCCTCCGCGTACGAGGCAATGGCGCCGAGTGCCTTGCCGAGCACGGCGCTGTTCATCGATCCGGAGGTGTCGAGAACGACTCCGAAGGTGCAGCGTGCCGTCTCCTGAGGAGGGAAGTACCGGCCCGCGCGCGGGATGTCCGGTGTCGACGCCTGCCGCCGCGCCGGGCGAGCGTAGGACCGTACGGATTCCGGTCGGGGGACGTACTCGTCGAACCAGCGGGCGAGCCTCGCATCCCACGGCACGGGCGGGTGGGCCAGTGCCCGGATCTCCTGGATCAGCCCGGCCGGCAGCAGGCCGCGCTCACCGTACTGATGCAGATCGAAACCCTGCACCAGGCCTCGCCGGTAGAAGTCGTCCAGGTCGGTGTACGGGCGGGCCTCCGCGTGCGGCAGCGCCTCGCCGAGGATGTCACCGGCAGCCTTGCCGCGCAGGGTCGCGAGCCGCCTCTGTCGGCGGGCACTGCCTCGCGCTCGTCACCGCGATCGCTGACTTTAGAAGCGGGTTCCCGGTCGGGTGCTCCTGCCGGGGTGAGTTGTCGATGCCGGGCAGTCCAACTCGGCCGCAGCAACGTGTGATTGCCTCGCGAACGTATACGGCAACGCGGCTGACCGGCCCGAGCGGCAGCGCCGGTACCCATCCGACATGACGGACGCGGAGTGGGCCGAGGTCCGGCCGCTGCTGCGCGGCCATGGCCTGGTCAAGGAGTTCCACGACCGGCTGCGCGGCCAGGTCCACGAGCGGTTGGGCCGGGACGCGGAGCCGACGGCCGGCGTGATCGACTCGCAGTCCGTCAAGGCGGACGCCGCGCGCTCATCAGCGCCGGCGTCACCCAAGTCATTCGGTTCTTCCCGAAGAACCTGATGTAGCCAGACTGCCTCTCGGATGGCCGCCTGCCAGTAACCTGGCGTAGACGGAACGCATACATTGCGTCCGACGGAGGGGGCGTTGTGGCGCTGCGGTACTACGTCTACATCAGCGATGCCAAGGTCGACATGCTGCTGCCGCAGGTCGACCCCGGGTTCACGCGCCGACGCGCCACCGAGGTCGGTGTCAGCCTGAAGTTCGTCAGCGCCCGGCGGAGCGTGGAGACAGCCGCGTCGGACCGGGTGGCACGGCTGGAGCGGGTGGTGCGGCACCTCGACGACTTCGGCGACGTGGGCACCGTGGACGCACCCGGCCAGTACGTCCGGGGGCGGCTTCCGATGCGCTGGGGGCCGCTGCCGCTCGGGCCGTCGCCGCTGGTCTACTTCGGTGGCCGTACCGAGCGGACGATCGTCGGGCTCGGCGGGGCGAGCGGCCATGTGCTGGGCGCCCCCGGGCCCGCACCGGGGGCCGCGCCCGCCGAGCAGGAGCTGCCCTTCGCACCGTCCACGGCACCGGGTCTGCTGACCGGGCTCGCCGCGGCCGTGGCGGCGGACGGCGCGGACGGCACCCCCCAGCCCGACGCGCTCGCCTCCGTCCAGCTCGCGAACCGGACGCTGCGCGGCGCCGAGCAAGAAGTGGAGTTCCTCGCCAAACGTCTGCTGCACGGCCCGAGCCCCTACCCCGAACTCGACGGCCAGGACGGGATGACGGTGCTGCTCGGCAGCCCGCTCTTCGTCGCGCTCGCCGACTGACCACCGTGGCCGCCGAGCGGGCCCGGACCTGGCAGCCGGGTGAGGTGGTCCTCGGTCTGTACGAGGTGCTCGACGTGGTGCACAGCGGTGGCATGGGTCTGGTGCACCGGGTCCGGCACCGCGACTGGCAGGTGGACCTGGCGGTGAAGACACCCCGCCCCGAACAGGTGCGCACCGCCGAGGGTCGCCGCCGCTTCGAGACCGAGGCCGGTACCTGGGTGGGGCTCGGGCTCCATCCGCACACCGTCAACTGCGTGTACGTACGCACCGTCGACGGTCTGCCCCGGGTGTTCGCCGAGTGGGTCGACGGCGGCAGCCTGTCCGACGCCGTGCGTGGCGGCGGCCTTTACGCGGGCGGCCCCGACACCGCGCTGGGCCGCGTTCTCGACATCGCCGTGCAGATGGCGTGGGGCCTGGCGCACGCGCACCACAGCGGGCTCGTCCACCAGGACGTCAAACCGGCGAACGTGATGCTCGAACCGGACGGCACCGCCAAGGTCACCGACTTCGGCCTGGCCGGGGCACGGGGGAACAACGACGCCCGGGAGGACACCGAGAGTCCCGCGGACGAGCCGCTGACCGTCACCTTCGGCGGCATGACCCACGCCTACTGCTCCCCGGAGCAGGCGGCCGCCGCCGCGGGACACCGGGGCATACGGCTGACCACCGCGACGGACGTGTGGTCCTGGGCGGTGAGCGTGCTGGAGATGTTCGCCGGTCGTCGGCCCACCCCCTACGGCCAGGTGGCCGGCGCGGCGCTGGAGACGTTCCTGCGCGACGGCGGCCCCGACGACGCGCGCGTGCCGCCCATGCCGCCGCAGGTGGCCCAGCTGTTGCGGCGCTGCTTCGCCGAGGACCCGGCGGACCGCCCGGCCGGGCTCGCGGAGGTCGCGGCGGCCCTGCGCGACCTGCACCGCGAACGGCTCGGCACCCCCCATCCGCGCCCCGCCCCGAAGGCCGTACACCTGCTGTCGGACGGCCTGTCCAACCAGGCTCTCTCCCTCCTCGACCTCGGCCGCGCCGAGGACGCCGAGAAACTGTGGCTGGCGGCGATCCAGGCCGACCCCCACCACCTGCCCTCGGTCTACAACTTCGGCCTGCACTCGTGGCGTTCGGGACGGCGCACCAGCGAGGAGGTCGTCACCGACCTGGAGGCGGCCCGCGCCGCCGACACCGGCGCCCCGCCCGGCCTCGGCGCCCTGCTCCTGGGCTCCGTGGAGCTGGAGCGGCACGAGAACGCCCGCGCCGGTGCCTTGTTGCGGGAGGCGGCCACGGCCGACCCCGACTCACCGGACGCCGCCGCGGCCCTCGCCGAGTGCGAGCGGCGCCCCCCGCGGATCCGCACTGACCTCGAAGGGCACTCCGAGAACGTCGACGCGGTCGCGATCGCCGCGGACGGCGGCGCGATCGTGTCCGGCGACCGAGCGGGCAGGCTGCTGCTGTGGACGCGACGGGAGGCCGGCGACCGCTGGGCCAAGCGCACCCTGACCCGACGCGGGGAACCGGTCACCGCCCTCGCCATGGACGCGGGCGGCACGCTCGGCGTAGCCCTCCGCGGCGACGGCGTCCCGGAGGTGTGGGACCTGCCCCGGGGCCGCCGCCGCAGACGCGCCCTGCCGTTCGCACCGGGTTCCCCGGCCGTGGGCGCCGTGGCGGTCAGCGGGGACGGCCGGTACGTGGCGACCGGCCAGGACGACGGCGTGATCCAGGTCTGGGAACCGGAGGAACGGGGCCTGACGGCCGTATTCCGCGGCCACGCGGGGCCGGTCACCGCCCTGGCGCTGAGTCGCGACGGCCGCAGGGCGCTGTCCGCCTCCTTCGACCAGCACGGCAACGACGGCACCGTCCGCTCCTGGGACGTGCCCGGCACCCGTGGCCTCGGCACGCTCGTCGGGCCGGTCAGGGGCACGCTGCACGGCCGGGAGGTGCGCACCTGGCTCGGTGACAGCGTGGCTCTCTCCCCGGATGCCCGCTGCGCGGCGGCCCTCTGGTCGAACGGCCCGCTCACCTTGTGGGACGCACGGCGGAGCACGGTCGTCAGCGAGGTGCCGCACCGGCTGCGGCATGTGACGACCCTGGCGGTCGCCACGGCCGGCCCCACCCTGCTGACCGGGGGCCACGGTGAACCGACGCAGGTGTGGCATGTGCCGACCGGCCGCTGTCTGCGCACGCTCGACGGCGACCTGCCCGCCGACGCCCTCTGGGTGCACTCCGCCGCGATCGGCGCGGACGGCCGGGTCGCCGTGCTCGGCGGGGGCCACGGCGCACTCGTGGTGCGGTCGCTGCCCACCGCGGACTTCGTCGCCCCCTGGTGCTATGCGCGACCCCGGCCCGCCGACGAACTCACGCGTACGGAGGAGGAGTTCGGGCAGCTGATGGACCGCGCCCGCGCCCACACCGAGCACGGCGACCTCGCGGCGGCGGCCGAGGCACTGCGCGCCGCCCAGCGGGTGCCCGGCTTCGCCCGCCACCCGGAACTGCGCCAGGCCTGGGTGCGGGTGGCCCCCCACGGCCGCCGCTCCACCCTGCTCGGCGCCTGGGGCCTGTACGAGTTCGACGGGCACGGGGAGCTGACCCAGCCGGTGAGCCTCGCCGTCAGCCGGGACGGCGCCTACATGGTGACCGGCCGGTGGACCGGCGAGGTGGACGTCTGGGACTTCGCCGCCGGAGAGCGGCTGCACACCTTCGACCGCGGTGAGGGCGGCAGCGCCAGGGACATCCGGTTCGCCGTCGGCGGACGGCTGCTGACCGTCCTGACCGGCAAGGGCACGATCCGTCAGCTGAGCCTGGAGACCGGCGTCAAGCGGATCTTCACCGACGACGACGGAGCCCTCACCGCCCACGCCCTCAACGAGACGGGCGACCGCATCCTGATCGGCGACGAGCACGGCACCCTGAAGCTGCGGAACCTCCCTCAGGGCGAGATCCTGCGCGAACTGCACGCGCACGGTGGCAAGGTCCACACCGTGGCCCTCAGCCGCGACGCCCAGTACGCCGCATCCCACGCGGGCACCCATCCGCGGGCGAACCTCTTCGGCGGCCCGTCGAACGAGAACGAGATCCGCCTCTGGCCGCTCGACGCGGACCGCCCCGCCTGGACGCTGGAGGGCCGCATGCGCGACGAACGCCTGGACTTCAGCCCGGACGGCCGCATCCTGTTCGTCTCCGGCGGCCTGTACGCGACCGCCTGGGACGTCGCCACCGGCGAGCTGCTCCAGTCGTTCAAGGACAGCGGAGTGTACGGCAGCGGACAGAGCGTGGTGGCTTTCACCGCCGACGGCCGTCTGGGCGCCACACCGGACGGCCGAACCCTGCGGATCTGGGACACCGGCACCGGCCGGGTGCTGCGCTCCCTGTCGCTGCCCGACAAACCGTGGGCCTTCACGCTCAGCGCCGACGGCGCGTTCGCCGTCACCAGCGGCCACGACCGCCTCGTCCACCTGTGGGACGTACGCTCCGGCCGCCGCCTGCGCACCCTGGAGGGCCATCGCGCCACGGTCGACCACGTGGCACTGAGCGAGGACGGCAGCCTGCTCGCCACAGCCGACCAGGGTTCGGCGGTGTGGGTGTGGGAACTGGCCTGGGACTACGATGTCCGGCCCGGGGCGGGTGACTGACGGTGCCGTGGTCCCTGGCGATGCTGGTCACCACCGGCCGCGCGGACGATGGCGCGGAGATCACCGAGGAGTACGTCTTCGAGGGCCCTGACACGTTCCTGCTCGGGCGTGGCCGGGAGTGCCGGATCCGCGTCGCGTCCGAGCAGCGCAAGGTCTCCCGTCGGCACTGCCGGGTGGAGGTCCGGCCGCCGGACGCGTATGTCCGCGACCTGGGCAGCCACAACGGCACCCGTGTCAACGGCGAACGGCTGGGCGGCGAGCGCCGGTTGGCAGACGGCGACGAACTGCGCCTCGGCGGCGTGACGGTGCGCGTCGTCCTCGGCGCCGGACCCCGCCCCGAACCCGTCCCCGGTCTGCGGACCGTGCGCGAGCTGGGCAGCGGCGGGCAGGGCGTGGTGCGGCTGGCCCGGCACACGGAGTCGGGCAGGCTCGTCGCCGTGAAGACGCTGATCCCGCAGTGCCGCGTCGACCCCGCCGCCCGCGACGCCTTCCGGCGCGAGATGGACTGCGTCAAGGCGCTACGGCACCCGCACATCGTCCGCTTCCACAGCAGCGCCGCTCCGGACGGCGCCCTCTGCCTGGTCTGCGAGTACTGCGCGGGAGGCAGCGTCGCCGACCTGGTGGTGCGGCGCGGCGGACGGCTCCCCGTCGACGAGGCCGTGCCGCTGGTGCTCCAGGCCCTCGACGGGCTCGCCCACGCCCACCAGGCGCCGATCCCGGTGCGGCTCGCCGACGGGGCGACGGCGATCGGGCGCGGGCTGGTGCACCGTGACATCAAGCCACAGAACCTGCTGCTCACCGGGCCCGCCCGGCGGCGGGTGCTGAAGGTCGGCGACTTCGGGCTCGCCAAGGCCTTCGACCTGGCGGGCCTGTCCGGGCGTACCCACACCGGCGCAGTCGGCGGCAGCGTCGCCTTCATGCCGCGCCGCCAGCTCATCGACTACAAGTACGCGCGGCCGGACGTCGACCTGTGGGCCGTCACGGCCTGTCTGTACTGGATGCTGACGGGCAGCACACCACGCGACTTCCCGCCCGGCGCGGACCCGGTCGCCGTGGTGCTGCGCGAGCCACCCGTACCGGTGCGGGACCGACTGCCGTCACTACCCCGACGGCTCGCCGAGGCGATCGACACGACCCTCGACGAAAGCACCACACCGAAACCCTCCTCAGCATCCGCCCTCTCCCAGACGCTCCGCGAGACACGCGCCTGCTAAGGGCTGTCCCGTAATCCCTGGCGGGCGCACGACGACAGCTACGGCACCTCGCTGCGTTGTCGGAACGCCCGAATACACCCAGTATGAGGACGGTCCTCCGCCTTGCGATGCACCGCATCTGACGCCGCGCGCTGATCCACCAGGGATTACGGGACAGCCCTTAGGCCACCATTCACGCGGTGGATCGAGGCTGAATGATCAGGAGGTGCAGCCGGCCAGTTCCAGACGGCGGTTCGCCACCCAGTCACGGGCGGCACGGATGGCGTCGGGCACGCCTTGCTGTCTCAGACGCATCATCGCCGGCTCCCCGCGCTCGGCCCCCGCCTCGATCCCTCGCCGGCATCGATCCTGCCACCACACGACGGTGTCCACGACTGTGCCGGGGTCGAACCGGCCGTAGGTGGCGCAGACGAGACGGATCTGCCGGGCGGCATCGGCTACGTCCGTCACGGCCGGGCCCAGATCCAGGTACTGCCAGCACCGTGCACGAGGACGACGGTGGGGTTGGTCCTGCGAGTTCTCTTCTCGGTGTCGGGCCACGTGTGGGGCGTCGTCACGGCGGTCAGGACGCGGCCCGGAATTCGGCAAGAGGTCCGTGCAACTGTTACTCACGGCAGAGCCGTGGAAGTGGCACCTCTTGTACATGCGCGCATCCGCGCTGTCATCACAGCGCACACGCGTCTCAGCGCCTTCGCTCATCCTGCGTGCCGGCAGTCGTCGTCGCGAAGGCCGAGGTCGCCAGCGCCTGCCATTCGCTGGGGCTCATGCCGTAGGCCCCGCGGAACGTGCGGCTGAAGTGCGAGGGGCTGCTGAAGCCCCAGCGGTGTGCCACCGCGGCCATGGTGATTCTCCGGTTGGAGCGGCCCAGCTCGAGCCGGCAGAACTCGAGCCTGCGCTGCCGCACCCATTGGCTCACCGTGCTGCCGTCGTTCTGGAAGAGCTTCTGCAGGTACCGGACGGAGATGTGGTGGGCGCGTGCGATCGACTCCGGTGAGAGGTCCGGGTCCATCAGATGTTCTTCGATGTGGGCGTGGATACGGGACAGCATCTCGTTGACGGCCCCGGACGCGTCGTCGGCCTCGTCCGTCGTGTCCGCTTCGAGGAGCTCCATGACCAGGACGGAGAGAAGATGTACGGCCGTCCGGGCACGCCGGTCCCCGATCGTGGACCGGCGGAACTCCGCCTTGGCGGCGAGCGCGGTCAGGAAGTCGGACGCCAGCGCCCCGATCCCCTCCCCGCCGCGTACGGGTACGCCAAGCACCTGGTTCAGTTCCGACTCCGTGACGCCCAGATAGCAGCGGGGCACCCGGAAGAAGATCATCTGGCAGTCTTCGCCGAACTGCAGCAGGTGCCGTCGGGCCGGGTCACAGAAGACCAGGTCGTTCGGCTCCAACAGGGTCCTGGCACGCTCGTGGACGACGGTGACGGGCCCACGGACATGGACGCCGAGGTAGACGTGGTTCCGGTCGTTCGTGTCCGGCATCTCGGAAAGAATCTGGACCAGCCAACCCGAGTGGGAGGAGGGCGAGGCCGGATCGGGCGCTTGCCGTCGCGCCCGTTCGGGCGCATGTGACATCAGTGGGAGGGTCATGGGGATTCCAAGCCGTGGATTCGCGCAGGCGGCGACGGACCGGCCGAGCCGCTCCGCGAGCTCGTCGACGAGTGCCTGGAGCTCGGGGCTGCCGGGGCGGGCTCGCCAGAGCCTTACGGTCATGCGCTGTTCGGTCAACTGTTCCCCGCGGACTTCTGCATTCCGCGGTTCTTGATCAGTCTGAGGCAACGACGACGCCCGCACATCGCATGAATCGTCCATTGCCACGACGCCCACGTGGGATACGAAGCAACTACTCTCCGCTGTCACGATGCTTCACCAGCCGGGTCAGCTCGGCGCGCGAGGTGACGTCCAGCTTGGTGAAGGCCCGGCGCAGGTGCGAGCTCACCGTGTGCGGTGAGAGGGAGAGGTGCTCGGCCACCTGCTGGTTGGTCAGCCCTCGGGCCACGGGCCGTACCACCCGTAGCTCCGCGGCCGTCAGCTCGGGCCATGCATCGGAGAGTCCGGACGTCGAGGGCCGGCGGCGGACGGCGGCGGCCCGCAGGCGCCGACGGACGCGTGCGACGTCCCGTTCGGCGCCCGCTCGCGCGTAGAGCGCGAGGGCCGTCTCGAAGAACGGCACCGCCTCGGACTTACGGGTGGCCGCGAGCTTGCGTCCGGCGTCCTCCAGCGCCGACGCCCGGGCCAGCACCCGAGGGCAGTCCTCGTACAGCCGGACGGCGCGCACGAGGGAGGCGAGGTCGTTGTCGAGGAGCCCCCGGGCGTGCGCGGCGGTGGCGGCGAGGAACGTGAGCTCGGGGTTGAGGACGGCTCGCTTCTCGGCCAGGGCGACCGCCTGCGCGGCCCGTTCGTGCCTGCCTGCGCGCAGCGCCATACGGACGAGCACCGGGGCGTCGGCGGGGTCGATCAAGCCGGCGTAGGCGGGCCGGTCCGCGGCGGGTGACGTCATCACCTCGTCGAGTTCGGCCATGGCACGGTCGGGCCGGCCTTCGAAGTCGGCCATCAGCGCCAGCATCCAGGTGCCGAAGTGCCGGACGACGGGTGCACCGTCGCTCCGCATGCGCCTCGCCTCCGCCGCGTACGCTTCTGCGGTCTGCCGGTCACCGGTGTGGAGGGCGACGCGCAGCATCACGTACCGGAGCGTGACGTCGGCGAGGTTGCCCGGGCCGGGATCGTCGGCCGCCGGGGACGCGGCTTCGGCGTCGGCGCGGGCGTCCGACAGCCGTCCGGTTTCCAGAAGGATGCGGGTGCGGGTCATGAGCCATATGCGGGTGGCGGCCGTCCGGCCCTGCTCCCTGGTGATACGGATGCCCTCCTCCGCGACGGCGAGCGCCTCCGCGGTGCGTCCGGTGGTGTTCGACAGGAGAGCGTGCCACAAGGCCTCCGGCACCCACAGCGAGGTGCTGACGCCCAGTGCGTCGGCCAGCGCGGCGGACCGCTCGGCCTGCCGGAACGCCTCGGCCAGGTCCATGCGGTGGAAACTGACCGCCGAGCGGACCGTCGTCAGCGTGGCCTCGGCGGTGCGGTCCCCCGCCGCCGCCGCGGTCTCCCACGCCTCCGCGGCGACCTCCTCGGCCGCCGCGTGTTCGCCCGACATCGACAGGCCGACGGCGAGCATGGCGAGCAGCCGCCCCCTCACGGTCACGGAGATCCCGGGCAGTTCCGCCCCGGCGCGGGCCTGCCGGACGGCCTCGGAGAAGTCGAACTGTACGGCGAGGCGTGCCAGGGCGAGGCGCATGAGCGCCTCGCCCTCGGGTCCGAGACCGCCGGCCGCCAGGGCGGAGGCCCCCAGCTCACGCGCCTGGGCGGCCCGGCCCGTCTGCCAGAGCAGCGGGATCGCCTCGGCGATGATCCGCGGCCGCTCCGGAGCGTCCGCCGCGGTGAGCTCCAGGGCCTTGAGGCTGCGCTCCGCGGCGGGTCCGGGAGCGGTGGCCGCGAGTTCCGCCGCTTCGGTGCGCAGCCGGTCGGCCTCCGCGGCGTCTCCCGGTGCCGTCCTCTCGACCTGCGCCGCATCAGCCGGTGCTCTCCCCGGCGGCAGTCCGCCGGTCTGCCGGCGAAGGGCCTGGCGCAGGGACAGAGGGAGGCCGGCTTCGACCGCCTCGCGGATCAGATCCTGACGAAAGGCGAGGCGATCGCCGCTCTCGGCGAGCAGATCGGCGTCGAGGGATTCCTGGACCGCCGTGATGAGTGCCGCGGAGGACCTGCCGAGCAGTTCGGCGAGTTGCGCGACGGTGACCGGGCCGCCCATGGCAGCCGCCGTCCGCACCAACTCCCGGGCCTCGTCCGACAGCTGGTCGAGGCGGCGCACGACGGAGGGAAGTACCCGTGGGGCCGGGGGTCCGGCGGACAGCCTGGCCATGCCGTTCGCGATCGTCACCGCGGCGTCCTCCCGCAGCGAGCCGATCAGCTCGACCAGCAGTTGCGGCACCCCCTCGGCGCGGCGGGCGACGCGGAGGACGTCCGGGTCGGGAGGGGCGCCCAGGACGTCCTCGGTGATCTGCGCGGTCGCCCGGTCCCCCAGCGCGCCAAGGGCCAGCTCGTGTGCACCTGCCTGCCGGATCCTGTCCAGGGTGGTGCGCACTCCCGACGGCACGCTGCCGCTGCGCACGGCGACCAGCCACAGGATGGCGTGCGACGAGAGTCCGGCCGCGAGGGTGTGGAAGGTGAGGAGGGTCAGGTCGTCGCACCACTGAAGGTCGTCGAGGACGACGAGCAGGGGTCCCTTTCGAACCGTCTCCCGCAGGCGGTCCCCCAGCTCCTGGAGCAACCAGAACCGCTGGCCGGGTGTCGTGGCGAGGTCCCGGACACGGACGGCGCCCGACAGCGGCCCCTTGCCGGCGAGCACGCCGTCGAGGAGCGGGCCGAGCGGCACGAATTGTTCGTCCGGGTCCGCCGCTCCCTCGAGCACCCTCGTCCCGCGCCGTCTCGCGGCTGCCGCGGCCTCCGCGAGGACCCTGGACCTGCCGATGCCGGCGGGGCCTTCGACGCGGATGATCCCGCCTTCGCCCCGGTCGAGCGTGTCGAGCCGCGCCTTGATGAACGCCAGTTCGGCGTCCCTGCCGCGGAGGGGCGTCCGTACACCGTCGAATTCCTCGGGCACGGTCCTTGTCGTCATACTGTTCACGCTCATACGGCGGAACAGTATGAACCATATGAACCACCCTGCCGTCGCCCGGCCCACGGGCCCGTCTCAGTCGAAGCGCAGGTCGGCGAGTTGCCGTTCGAGGACGGTGACGTCGTCCTCGGGCCCTTCGCCGACCGGGCGCGCCGCCATGAGCGTGGCGAGCTCGACGCCCGCGCGGCGGACGCGGCCGGGCAGGCCGTCGGTGTACTCGTCTCCCCCCGAGCCCCAGTCCTCGGAGGCCGCGAACACGGCGGTGGGGACGACGACGGCGCGGAGATAGGCAAAGAGCGGGCGCACGGCGTGCTCCAGGACCAGGGAGTGGCGGGCGGTGCCACCCGTCGCCGCGATCAGGACCGGCTTCCCGGTGAGTGCGTCCGGGTCGATCACGTCGAAGAAGGACTTGAAGAGACCGCTGTAGGAGGCCGCGAACACGGGGGTCACGACGATCAGGCCGTCGGCCGTCGTCACCGCGTCGATCGCGGCGCTCAGTCGCGGCGGTGGAAATCCGGTCACGAGATGGTTGGCGATGTCGCCGGCCAGTTCGCGCAGCTCCACGACCTCGGTCGACGGCGCCTGCCCCCGGGCGGCGAGTTCGTCGCGGGCCGATTCGGCCAGCCGGTCCGCGAGCAGGCGGGTGGAGGAGGGGGTGCTCAGCCCCGCGGAGACGACGATCAGCTTCATGCGGCGGACACCTCCCGGACGGCGCGGAGCGACGCGTGCGTGGGGGCCTCCGGCACGTCGGCCGGACGTCCCTTCGCGAATTCCCTCCGCAGCACGGGCACGACCTCTTCGCCGAGGATGTCGAGCTGTTCGAGGACGGTCTTCAGGGGCAGGCCCGCGTGGTCCATCAGGAACAGCTGGCGCTGGTAGTCGCCGACGGTCTCCCGGAACGACAGGGTCCGCTCGATGACCTGCTGGGGAGAGCCCACCGTCAGCGGGGTCTGCTCGGTGAAGTCCTCGAGCGACGGGCCGTGGCCGTACACCGGCGCGTTGTCGAAGTAGGGACGGAACTCCCGTACGGCGTCCTGGGAGTTCTTGCGCATGAAGACCTGTCCGCCCAGGCCGACGATCGCGTCCTCCGGCCGGCCGTGGCCGTGGTGCGCGAACCGGCGCCGGTAGAGCTGCACCATGCGCCTGGTGTGGTCGGCCGGCCAGAAGATGTTGTTGTGGAAGAAGCCGTCGCCGTAGAAGGCGGCCTGATCCGCGATCTCGGGGGACCTGATGGATCCGTGCCAGACGAAGGGCGGGACGCCGTCCAGGGGACGCGGTGTCGAGGTGAAGGCCTGGAGCGGCGTACGGAACGTGCCCTCCCAGTCCACGACGTCCTCGCGCCACAGCCGGCGCAGCAGGGCGTAGTTCTCCTTGGCGAGGTTGATGCCCTGGCGGATGTCCTGTCCGAACCACGGGTAGACGGGACCGGTGTTGCCGCGGCCCATCATCAGGTCGACCCTGCCGTCGGCCAGGTGCTGGAGCATCGCGTAGTCCTCGGCGATCTTCACCGGGTCGTTCGTGGTGATCAGCGTCGTGGACGTGGACAGGATCAGTTTCTCGGTGCGGGCGGCGATGTAGCCGAGCATGGTGGTCGGCGACGACGGGACGAACGGCGGGTTGTGGTGCTCGCCGGTCGCGAAGACGTCCAGGCCGACTTCCTCGGCCTTGAGCGCGATGGCGACCATCGCCTTGATGCGCTCGCGTTCGGTCGGAGTGCGACCGTTGGTGGGGTCGGGGGTCACGTCCCCGACGGTGAAGATGCCGAACTGCATGGGGTGTCTGCTCTCCTGAGCTCGTCCGGTTCCCGCGCCGGGGAACCCGGGGGCCGGGGTGACGCCGGGGGCTCCGGCCTCACTCGGCGGGTCAACGGTGGGGCGTCACTTCGCCAGGAAGGCGAGGAGGGCGGTGTTGACCTCCTCGGCGTGGGTCCACAGCAGACCGTGCGGGGCGCCCTCGATCTCGACGTAGTCGGCCGACGGGAGCGCCTTGTGGAAGGGGCGCGCGGTGCCCTCGGCCGGCAGGATGCGGTCGGCGGTGCCGTGCAGGATCAGGGCCGGCACGTCGACGGCGGGGATGTCGGCGCGGAAGTCGGTGTACCAGGTCGCCGGCGCGGCGGACGCGGCGAGGGAGCCGCCGCCGGCTGCGGTGTTCCAGCTGTTGCGGACGGCCTCCTCGCTGATGCGGGTACCCAGGTTCTCGTCGAGGTTGTAGAAGTCGTTGAAGAAGGCCGTGTAGTAGGCGTAGCGGTCGGCCTTGACGGCGGCGACGACGCCGTCGAAGAACTCCTTCGGGGCGACGCCGTCCGGGTTGTCGTCGCTCTTGAGCAGGCAGGGCTCGAGCGAGGCCAGGAAGGCGACCTTGGCGACGCGGCCGGAGCCGTACGTGGAGATGTAGCGGGCGACCTCGCCGGTGCCCATGGAGAAGCCGACCAGGACGGCGTCGTTCAGGTCGAGGGTCTCCATCACGGTGTTCAGGTCGGCGGCGAAGGTGTCGTAGTCGTAGCCGGTGGTCGGCTGGGAGGACTGCCCGAATCCGCGGCGGTCGTACGTGATCACGCGGTAGCCGGCGTCGAGCAGCGCGGCGCTCTGGCGCTCCCAGGAGTGGCCGTCGAGCGGGAAGCCGTGGATGAGGACGACGGGCTGCCCGGCCCCGTGGTCCTCGAAGTACAACTCGACGGGGTTGGTGTTCTCCTGGGCCACGGTGATGTACGGCATGGGGATGCTTCCTCGATTCGGGTCGACCGGTCCGCGCGTCGAAGCGGCGCGGTATGCCCGTCACGCTAGGACCGGTCCTGCACCTCCTGTTGTCGTACCGCGCACAGCACCTTGCCCGGGGGCGCAGAGGTCACTCAGCCGCCGGTGGCTGTTCCGGCATCGCCCTCCGCAAGGACGATCCGGGCCAGGTGGACCCTCGAGCGCACCGAGAGCTTGCGGAAGATCGACGCCAGATGGGTGTTGACCGTGTGCGGGGAGACGACGAGGGCCTCCGCGGCAGACCGGTTGGTGTGACCCGCGGCGACCAGCCGGGCCACCTTGCGTTCCGAGGCCGTGAGCGCGTCCCAGCCCTGGCCGGAACGCGGCCGGAGGCCTCTCGTGCGCCGGCCGGGGCGGCTTGTGGCCCGTTCCAGATCGGCCCGGACCCGGTCGGCCTCGGCGTCGGCCCCGGCCTGGGCGTAGATGTCGTGCGCCCTGGTCAGGGCGGGTGTCGCGGCGGCGTCGCCCGAGGTCAGCAGCGCGCGCCCGAGGTCGGCGGACGCGGCGGCGAGGGGCAGCGGCCGGGGGCCGGTGAGGAGGATGCGGACCGCGCGCTCCAGGAGTCCGTGGTCGCCGTTCACCAGGGCGGACGCGTGGGCGGCCGTCCCCTGTGCGGTCGGCACGGTGGGGTTGCGGGCGGCGTGTTCGGCGGCCTGGGCCGCGAGGTCCTCGGCCAGGTTCCGGTCCCCGCCGCGCAGGGCGATGTGTACGGCCTGGACGACATGCGGGCGCAGGAGCCGCCACCGGAGGAAGGGGTGGTCCCGCTGGACGGACCGGACCAGTTCGGCCGCTGCCGCGTGGTCGCCGTCGGCGTCGGCGACGACGGCCTCGAAGTACTGGTGCGTGGCGTGGTTGCCCGTGTTCGGCCGGTCGGCCACGGCCGCCCTCACGACGTCCAGGTGTTCCCGCGCGGCTTCGCGGTCGCCGCGCAGCATCGCCAGCAGGCCGCGGTTGACACGGATGTTGACCAGGTTGCCGGGCACGTGGAGGTCCGCTTCAAGACGCTCGGCGGTGACGAGGTCGGCGTCCGCGTCGTCGAGCCGGCCAAGCGCCATGTTCAGGGTTCCCTGGGCCCAGATCAGCATGGCGGGGCGCAGGGGATCGTCGCCCGCCGTCCGGAGCAGTCGCCGTACGGTGTCGAAGTCGTCCATGTGGATCCGGGCGACGGCCTCCTCGGGCAGGAAGGCCGTGTCGAACACGCTCAGCGCCGTGTGGTGTTCGACGGCGACGGCGCAGTCGCCCGCGTTGAGGGCGATCTCGCCGAGGCCCCACAGCGCGAGGACGTGGGCCTCCCGGTCACCGGCCCGCTCCGCCTCGGCGAGCGCCCGTTCGCCGGCCTCGCGCGCGGCCGCGAGGTCGCGGCCGCGGGAGCGGGCCAGGGCCTGCCGGGCGGTCAGCCGGGCGCGGATCGCCGGGTCGGTGACGGCTGCCAGCGCCGCCGTCGAGCGGCGGGTCAGCTCGTGGACGTCGTCGAGGTGCCACAGTGTGTCGCCGAGTACGTACTGCAGACGGGCGAAGACGTCCAGGGGCGGCTGCCGGGAGAGCAGCGCGTCGCCGGTATCCCGTGCCTGGGTGTACCGGCCCGCGCGGGTCAGCGCGACGATGGCCCGTTCTCCCACGTCGAACACCATGGGCGCATGGGGCGGTACGAGTTCCAGGGCACGTACGGCCAGGTCGGCGGCGAGGTCGGGCATCACGGCGATCACGTCCGTGGCGGCCGTGCCGAGCAGCCCGATCGCCTCCTGGTCGCCGGGTTCGGCGCTCTTCAGCAGATGCGGGACCGCGTCGACGGAGCTCCGGCCCGCCGCGACGAGCCGGCTCCCGGCCTCCCGGTGCAGCGCTCGGCGTACGGAGGGGGCGAGGTCCGCGTACACCGCCTGGCGGAGCAGGTCGTGGCGGAACAGGAGGCGTTCGCCGTCGTCGTGGAGGAGGGCGGCGGCGATCGCCTCGTCCACTTCGGCGCTGAGTCCGGAGGCGGGCCGGCCGCACAGGGCGGCGGCGTCCGCGAGCGAGAACGCGCGGCCGAGGACCGAGCCGATCCGCAGGAAGTGGAGGGTGTCCGGCCGGAGGTCGGCCAGTCGGCCACGTACGCCGAGGACCAGCCGCTCGGGCGGTTCCGGCCCGTCCGCGCCCGACGCCGCGATGCCCGAGAGCATCTCGGCCGCGAGGAAGGGGTTGCCGCCCGCCCCGTCGAGGAGCTCCTCGACCTGCGCCGGCACGTCCCCGCCGAGGACGTCGCGTGCCAGCTCGGCCAGGGCCGTCTCGGACAGCGGCCGCAGAGGGAGGGTCGTCGTCCGCGGCGCCTGCCCGTACAGTTCCGGATCGTCCCTGCCCGTGAGCAGCCAGAGGACCGGGGAGCTGAGCAGCCGTGCCGGCATGACACTCAGGGCGAACCGGCTCAGCGGGTCGGCCCATTGGACGTCGTCGACCGCGATCAGTACGGGCGTGCCCGCCGAGCGTTCCTCGATCAGCTGGGCCAGCCGTTCGACGAGCCAGATGCGCTGGGCGTGGTGGTCCGCGAGGTCCGCGAAGTCCGTGCTGGACAGCAGCGGCGGGTCACCGTGCAGGAGGCCCGAGGCCAGTGAGGCGAGCGGTGCCAACTCGTGCAGTTCCTCGGCGCGTCCATGGCTGACGACGAATCCGTGGGCCCGTGCGATCGAGACGGTCTCCTGCAGCAGTACGGTCTTCCCGATCCCGGGCTCGCCCAGGAGCAGCGCGATCGCTCCTCCCTCACCGTCGCGCACCGCCTCGACCAGGGCGCGCAGCCGCTCCAGCTCGGCTTCGCGGCCCCGCAGCCCGGGCCGGCTCAGCCCCGCGCTCCCGGGCGCCGCCACAACTTCTCCCTCAGTCCGGTCGGGGCTCATCCCTTGACCGATCCGGCGAGCAGTCCCCGTGCGAAGTGCCGCCGGAGGGAGAAGAAGACGAGCAGCGGGACGAACGCCACCACGAAGGCTCCTGCGGTGAGCCGCTGCCACTCGTTGCCGTACGTCCCGGCCAGGCTCGCCAGTCTGACCGTCATCGGCGCGGTCTCGGCCGTTCCGCCCGACAGTGTCAGTGCCACGAGGAGGTCGTTCCACACCCAGATGAACTGGATGATGGCGAAGGTGACCAGGGCCGGGCGGGCCAGGGGCAGCACGATCCGGAGCAGCAGCGTCCCGTGCGACGCGCCGTCGACGCGGGCGGCCTCGATCAGGTCCCGGGGCAGCCCTGCCAGGAAGTTGTGCAGGAGGAACACCGCGAACGGCAGCGCGAAGACCGTGTGGGCGAACCAGAGCTGGCCGAACCGCGCGGGACCGGTGAGGTGCCACGCGGGCAGGAACAGCCAGCCCTGGGAGAAGAGCTTCAGGAGAGGGACGAGCGCCATCTGGAGCGGCACGACCTGGAGCGCGAAGATGCCGACGACGAGCGCGTCGCGCCCCCTGAAGTCGATCCAGGCCAGGGCGTACGCCGCGAAGAAGGCCAGGACGAGCGGGAACAGCACCGAGGGAAGGGTGATGACGACGGAGTTGACGAAGTACTCCGCGAGCCGCCCCGGCCCGTTCCCGCCGCCGGACAGCACCTCGCCGTAGTTGTCGAGCGTGAGGTGCGGCGTACCGAGCACGGTCCACCAGCCCGTCGTCTTGATCTCCTCCTCGGGGCGGAACGAGGAGAGCAGGAGACCGAGGGTCGGTGTCGTCCAGAGGACCGCGATCACCACGGCGATCGACGTGAAGGCGCGGGAGGCCAGACGCTCCCGGACGCCGTTCACCCTGTCCTCCTTTGCGCCCGGACCTGGTGGGCGACGAAGGGGGTGACGAGGACGAAGAGGAGCACCGTGAGCGCCGCGCCACGGCCCGTCTCGCCGTAGCGGAAGGCCTGGTCGTACATCTCGTGGGCGATGACGCCCGTGTCGAACTGTCCGCCGGTCATGGTCTTGACGATGTCGAAGGCCTTGAAGGTGCCGATCGCCTGGGCGAGGACCACGACGAGCAGCGTGGGTCTGATCGACGGCATGGTGATCCGCCAGAAGATCTGCCGGGGGGACGCACCGTCGAGTAGGGCCGCCTCGGTCAGCTCACCGGGAACGGCCCTGATCGCGCCGGCCAGCAGGACGGCCGCGAAGCCCGCCTGCGTCCACACCATGGCCACGATGAGGAACAGGACGTTCCAGGGAGAGTCCACGAGCCATTGCCGCGGTTCGCCGCCGAACGCGACGACGAGCTGGTTCAGCAGCCCGATCTGCCCGGCCGCCTCGGGGCGGTAGGCGTAGACGAACTTCCAGACGACACCCGCGCCGACGAAGGAGATCGCCATCGGCATCAGGACGAGGGACAGCGCGAACGCTCTGAACCGCGACCGTACGACGGCCGCCGCGTAGAGCAGACCGACCGTGGTGGCCGTCAGCGGCACGAGCACCACCCACGCCAGGGTGTTGCGCAGCGCCACCAGTGCCCGGGGGTCGGTGACCATCCACACGTAGTTGTCGAAGCCGGCCCACGCGTCGCCCCCGCTGTCGGTGAACGACAGCACCAGGGTGCGCAGACCGGGCAGGAGAAGACCGACCGTGAGCAGCAGCAGCGCGGGGGCCAGCAGGATCAGGGCCGCGGCCCTCCTCCGTACCGGCCCCCGGTGCAGCGCCAGCAGGATCAGGGAGACCAGCGCCGCGAAGGCGGCGACGCCCTGGAGCAGGTACAGCAGCTTGGGCTGCTGGGCGACGACGTCGAACGACATCAGTGGCTCGGCCAGGACCGTTCGATGGAGTCGGCGACCTGACGGGTGCTCGCGCCGCCGATCCAGTCGACGGCTCCCTTCCAGAACGTCCCTGCGCCGACCGACGCCGGCATCAGGTCCGAACCGTCGAACCTGAACTGTGTCCTGGGATCCTGGAGCAGCTGGATCGAGAGCCTGTCGACCGGGGTCGCGGCGTTCGCCGGATCCACGCCCCTGTTCGCCGAGACGAACGGGCCCTTCTTCATACGCGCGTTCGCGAAGTCCGCGGAGGCCAGATACTCCTGGAACGCCCGCACTTCGGGACGGTCGGCGAACGCCGCGGTGAACACCCCACCGCCCAGTACGGGGCGGCTGGCCGGGTCGGCCCCCGGCAGGAGGAAGGCGAAGACGTCCTTGTCCGGTCCGATCTCGGTGCCCTCCGGCCACAGATCGGCATAGAACGAGGCCTGGCGGTGCATCGCACAGTCGCCGGAGAGAATCGGTGTGCCGGCCTCCTGGAAGGAGATCGACGCCATCGACCGGGCCGGACCGAAACCGCCGTTGGCGAACCGGTCGTTCTTGAGGATGGACCCCACGGTGTCCATGGCCTTGATCACACGCGGATCATTGAACGGGATCTCGTGGGCGACCCACTGGTCGTAGACGTCCGCGCCCTGCTGGCGCAGCAGGACGTCCTCGATCCAGTCCGTCACGGGCCAGCCGGTCGCCTCGGCGGACTCGATGCCCGCGCACCACGGCTTGACGCCCGACGCCGCGACCTTCTCCGGCACGGCCATCAGCTCGGACCACGTGCGGGGGACGCTCAGTCCCCTGTCGCGGAAGAACTTCGGGGAGTACCAGACGAACGACTTCACGTTCGCGACCAGCGGCGTGCCGTAGAGGGTGCCGTTCACGGTCGCGTAGCTGTTCCAGTCCGCCGACCAGCCCTGCTTCGCGAGGGCCGCGACCCCGGCGCTCACGGGCTTGAGCTTCCCTGCCCGCGCGAAGCGTTCCAGGAGTCCGGGCTGCGGGAAGAACGCCACGTCAGGCGCACTCCCGCCGTCGACCCGGAGCTGGATCTGGGCCTCGAACTCCCCGTCCCCCTCGTACTGGACGTCGATTCCCGTGCAGTCCGCGAAGTCCGCCCAGGTCTCTTCGAACAGGTCGGCCTCCCGGTCCCGGTTCTCCGCGTAGACGGTGACCTTGGTGCCGGGGTGCTTGCCGTACCGGGCGTACAGTCCGCAGTCCGCGGTGGTGTGCGACCGCGAACCGCTGCCCTGCGGGGTGCCGCAAGCGGTGGCTGTGACGGCGAGGGTGATGACGGCGAGAGCGAGCCTCGCGCCGAACCTCATGGGTGTGTCTCCTCCGATCGCCCGCCGAAGGGTTCTCCGGGGCGATCAGAAGCTACCAGCGCTCGAACATTATCGACTAATCGTTCGATCCTGAACGATTGGGTCTGCGCGGTGCTTCACAGGCCGAAGCGGGCGCGCCGCGCCTCGGGCACCAGGTCGGCGTACTCGGGGTGTTTGCCGATCCAGCCCCGGATGAAGGGGCAGTACGGCAGGACGCGCAGCCTGCGGGTCCGGGCGTCGTCGAGAGCCCCGCGGGCGAGCAGCCCGCCCAGGCCCCGGCCGGCGAAACGGCTGTCGATCTCGGTGTGGATGAAGGCGATCTCGCCCTCCGAGAGGTGGTACTCGGCGAAGCCCGCGGTCTCGGTGCCGTCGTCGCCGGCGAGGATCTCGTACCGGGACTTCTCGGGCCGGTCCGTCACCTGCGGTTCCATGGGTGCTCCTGTGCGGTCGTGGTGTGACGGGGTGGGTGGGTGCGGTCAGAGCGTGCGGCGCACGCCCGCCTGACGTTCCAGATTGCGGAGCTGGACGGCCAGGTCGCCTTCCACGGCGAGGTGGGCGGGGCCGCTGCGGCCGATGGGCAGGACCTGCTCGCTGCGCATGTCCTCGAGCATCAGGGCGAACGCCGTGTACATCGCGACGAGCGCCACCACGAGGCCGAGCGCACCGGACGTGCGGGTCAGCCATTCGGCGCCGGTGATGCCCGCGAGGCCGGTGGCCGCCCAGCGGGGCAGGGAGACCGCGATCACGAGCCACAGCGCCCGCTTGGGCCGGGTCACGGCGGCCATCAGCGCCCCGAAGCACAGGAGCGCCAGGTTGAAGACGCCGAGGACCTTCAGGCCGTCGGCCGCGCCGCTGATCATGATGAGCGAGTACGGCAGCCAGCTGCCGGCGAACACCGCCATCAGGGTCGCCGCGATCACGTCACGGGCGCCGAAGGCCAGGAAACTGACCAGGAGCTGGAGCACGAAGGCCGGCAGCACCGTGAAGGCGACGGCGGTGCGGGCCTCCTCGCCGAAGATCCCTAGCTGGAGGCAGCCCGTCATCACGGACGCGATGGCGATCGTGAAGAAGCCGAGCGGCATGGGTGAGGCGATGGGGCGCAGGTTGATCCGTGTCATCGACCGGAGGTCCGGTTCGAAGCGGCGTCCCGGCAGGGCGGCCAGGTCTTCGTCGCCGCCGTCGGTGGCGGGGGAGGCTGTACTCATCGTGTGGTCTCTTTCAGTGTTCGAAGCAGGGGTCGACGAAGGACGGTGTCGTCTCGGGAACGGATCCGCGCGCGACGCGCCACCGGCGGTGCTGCTCGGACTCGGCGACGGCCTCGGCCACGGCCGACGCCTGGAGGGCGCCGCTCTGGTAGCCGCCGAAGCGGGCGACGGGGCTCCACTCGGGGGTCACCGGCGGGATGGCCTCGTCGAGTCCCTCGTACTCGGCGGTCGCGTAGACGATGCGTCCGCCGACGACGGTGAGGACGGACTCGATGTCGGGAATGACGTCCTCGGGCACGGTGAGGAAGTCGTCGGACAAGATCGCGAGGTCGCCGTAGCAGCCCTCTCGCAGGCTTCCCTTGACGTCCTGCTCGCCGGTGAGCTGTGCTCCGCCCCGGGTGTAGAGGCCGAGGGCAGTCTCCCGGTCGATCAGGTTCCCGACCGGGTAGAGGGCCGTGCCGCCGACGGTCCGGCCGGTCACCAGCCAGTGGAGGGCGACCCACGGGTTGTAAGAGGAGACGCGGGTGGCGTCGGTTCCGGCCGCGACGGTCAGGCCCTGGTCGAGCATGGCCCGGACCGGAGGGGTGTGGGCGGCGGCCTCGGCGCCGTAGCGGTCGAGGAACGCGGCGCCCTGGAAGGACATCCGGTTCTGTACGGAGACGGCGCCGCCGAGGGCTGCGATCCGGTCGAGGCTCTGGGTGGAGACGGTCTCCGCGTGGTCGAAGAGCCAGCGGTTGCCGCCGGGGAAGAGCCCTTCGGCCGCGAGCTTCTCGAAGACGGCCAGGTCGCGGCGGATCGTCTCGTCGTAGGTCGCATGGAGCCGGAAGCCCCAGCCGTTCTCGAGGAGGAGCCGTACGGCGCTCTCGAATTCAGTCTCGTAACCCGCGGCGAGTTCGGGCCGGGGTTCGGAGAAGTTCTCGAAGTCGGCGGCGGCCCAAGTCAGGTTCTCTCCCGCGCCGTTCAGCCGGAGCCACTCGTCCCCGTCCCCGGGCTTCACCATTTCGGTCCAGCGCTTCAGGTCGGCGAGCTCCTGCCCGGCCGTCTGCGGGAACAGGTGGTAGGCGATCCGGAGGGTCAGCTCCCCTGACCTGGCCAGGTCGACGACCGTGGCGTAGTTGTCGGGGAAGTTCTGGAACCCGCCGGCGGCGTCGACCGCCGAGGTGAGTCCGAAGCGGTTGAGCTCGCGCAGGAAGTGCCGGGTCGATGTCCGCTTGTCGGCCTCGTCGAGGGCCGGTGCTTTGGCCAGGGTCGAGTACAGGATGAGGGCACCCGGAGCGGCAAGGAGGACGCCGTTGGGTTCGCCGTCCCGGCCGCGGACGATCTGCCCGCCGCGCGGGTCGGGGGTCTCCCGGGTGAATCCGGCGGCCTTGACGGCGGCACGGTTCATCAGCGCCGACTGGTAGAGGTGCAGGACGAACACCGGGGTGTCGGGGGCAGCGGCGTTCAGTTCCGCGACGGTCGGCATCCTGCGCTCGACGAACTGTTCGGCGGTCCAGCCGCCCACGACGCGGATCCACTGCCCCTTGGGGGTGCGACCGGCCTGCTCGCGCAGCATCGCGAGGGCGTGTCGGAGGCTGCGTACGCCGTCCCAGCGCAGCTCCAGGACGTAGTTCAGGCCGCCCCGGATGACGTGCAGGTGCGAGTCGTTGAGACCGGGGATCACCCGGCGGCCGAGAGCGTCGACAACCTTCGTTCCCGGCCCGACGAGGTGGGCGAGGTCGTGGTCGTCGCCGAGGGCCGCGACCCGGCCGTCGCGGATCGCGACGGCGCGGGCCTCGGGGCGGTCGGAGTCACCCGTAAACACCTTGGCGTTGCGGACGAGGAGATCGGCGTGCTCGTGCTCCCGGCGCGGGGCGGGAACGAGGCCCGCCACCGGCATGCTCGTCGACGGCCCGGTCATGCGAGGGCCTTGCGAAGAGTGTCGGTGGCAAGACCGATGGCGAGTTCCGCAGCCTGCGTCTCGCGCAGCGCGTTCAGCATCACGAAGTCGTGGATGACCCCCTGCACCCGCAGGGCGGTGACGGGGACGCCGGCGGCGCGGAGCTTCGCCGCGTACGCCTCGCCCTCGTCACGCAGGACGTCGGCCTCGGCAGTGATGACCAAGGCGGGCGGCAGGCCGGTGAGCTGCTCGGTGCCGGCGCGCAGCGGGGAGGCGGTGATCTGGGCGCGCTCGGCCTCTTCTGTCGTGTACTGGTCCCAGAACCACTTCATGGCATCGCGGCGCAGGAAGTAGCCCTCGCCGAACCGGTGGTACGAGTCGGTGTCGAAGCTCGCGTCCGTGACCGGGTAGAAGAGGACCTGCTGGACGAGCGTGACGTCGCCGCGCTGCTTGGCCATCAGGGTGAGGGCGGCGGTCATGTTGCCGCCGACGGAGTCGCCCGCGACGGCGATCCGCGTGCCGTCGAGGTCCTTGTGGTGGCCCTCGCGGGCGACCCACTGGGCGACGCTGTAGTTCTGCTCGATCGCGACGGGATAGCGCGCCTCGGGCGAGAGGTCGTACTCGGGGAAGACCACGGCCGCCCCCGTACCGACGGCGAGTTCACGGACGAGCCGGTCGTGGGTGTGGGCATTGCCGAAGACCCAGCCGGCACCGTGGATGTAGAGGATGACGGGGAGCGGGCCGGTGGCGCCGCGCGGGCGGACGATCCGGGCGCGGACGTCGCCGGTCGGACCGCCGTGGACGGTGATCCACTCCTCGTCGACGTCGAGCAGGGGAACACCCTCGCCGTTCTGGACGTCGTCCACGGCCTTGCGGCCTTCGGCGACGGGGATCTGGTAAAGGTACGGCGGCTGGGCGGTGGCGTCGGCGAACGCCTGGGCGGCGGGTTCGAGGATCGGCCGGTTCTTCATGAGGGGTTCTCCTTCTGGGGATGTACGGGAGGCGGCAGGTCGGGGGTCAGCGGGTCGCCCGCGCGGCGTCGAGGATCACGTCGGTGACCACGGCCGGACGGGAGACGGCCACGGCGTGCGACGCGTCCACTTCGGTGATGTGCGAGCCGGCGCGCCGGGCCATCCACCGTTCGGCGGCCGGCGGGATGTTCTTGTCGGCGGTGGCGATCAGCGCCCAGGACGGGATCGTCTTCCAGGCCGCTTCCCCGGCCTTCTCCTCCAACGCGGCGGTGGCGACCGGGCGCTGGGTCGCGGCCATGACGGCCGCGTCGGCGGTGGAGACGTCGGCGGCGAACTGCCGGTGGAACTTGGCCCGTTCGATGACGAGTTCGGTGCCGGTGCCACCGCCGGGCAGCGGGTACGGCCACGGGTTCACGGTGTCGCCGAGGGTGGAGCCGGGGAACTTGGCGGCGAGCTCGGCGGCGCTCTCGCCCTTGTCCGGGGTGAACGCGGCGATGTAGACGAGAGCCTTCACACGGCTGTCGCCCGCCGCGGCGCCACTGATGACGGCGCCGCCGTAGGAGTGGCCGACCAGGACGACGGGTCCGTCGACGGCGGCCAGCACGCTGCGCAGGTAGGCGGTGTCCGCGGTGAGACCGCGCAGCGGGTTGGCGGGGGCCAGGACGGGGTAGCCGGCGCGCTGCAGCCGCCTGATCGTGCCGCTCCAGCTGGAGGCGTCGGCGAACGCTCCGTGGACCAGGACGACCGTGGGCTTGGGACCGTGCCGATCGGTGCCGGCGGCGGCCGGGCCGCTCGCGGGTCGGGCGGGTGCGGCGGGTGCGGCGGGTGCGGCGCCCATCAGGGAGGCCAGCGTGGCCGGCAGGGCGAGGGCGAGGGCGAGGGTGCGCCTCGTGGGATGCATGGGGGTTTCCTTGTCGGGTGGCGAAGCGTTCGGGTGTGCTCGGTCGGGCGGGCGGGTGCGCCCGGTAGGACGGGGGTGCGCCGGTCGGACGGGAGGGACCTCGCCTCGGAGGCCGTACGCCTCCAGGAGCCGTAGCCAGACCTCGCTCACCGTCGGGAAGGCCGGCACGGCGTGCCACAGGCGCTCCGTGGGGACCTCGCCCACGATGGCCGTGTGGACGAGTTCGGTCGCCATCGGGCCGGTGAGCGTGCAGCCGACGACGACTCCTCGGGTCTCGTCGACGACGAGCTTGGCGAGGCCGCGGTAGTCGTCCGCGTGGAGCGCGGCGCCGGCGACGTCGTCGATGCGGTACTCCACCGTGCGTACCGCGAGACCCGCTTCGCGTGCCGCGCGTTCCGTGAGACCGACGCTCGCGACCTCGGGACGGGTGAAGACGGCCTGCGGGACGGCGACGTGGTCGGCTTCCGCGCTCCACGGCTGCCGGCCGCCGGTGATGACCGGACGCCCCGCGGCTCGCTCGGCGATCGCCGCCGCGCAGGCGCGGGCCTGGTACTTGGCCATGTGGGTCAGCGGCGCGCGGTGGTTCACGTCGCCGACGGCGTAGAGCCATTCGCCCTCGACCGCGGTGACCCGACAGGTGTCGTCGACCGGGAGCCAGTCGCCGGCCGGTAGTCCGGCGGAGTGCAGGCCGAGGTCCGCGGTGCGCGGGCGCCGGCCGACGGCGGCCAGGACCTCGTCGCAGACGAGGGTGGCGCCGTCGTCGGTGTCCACGGTCACCGTGCGGGTGTCGTCGTCGCGGACGACCCGGACGGCCGACATCCCGAAGCGGATCGTGACGCCCAGATCGCTCAGCCCCGGTGCAGGATGAGCCGGGTGAGGAGTCCGCTGCCGAGACCGGCCACGAGGGCGAGGGCGGCCCACCACAGCGGGTAGGGCGTGAGGCTGAGGGCCGCGTCGAGGGACCAGGCGCCGGGGCCGGTGGCAGCGAGGGCGGCGGCGGTGCCGATGAGGACGAGCGGGTACTCGTATCCGTCGTTCTGCACCCAGAGCCCGTGGCGCCACTTCACGGTGAGCGCGACCGTCATGACCCCGATGGCCCCGGTCGCGGCGAGCGGGGTCAGGAGGCCGGCGGCGAGCAGCAGGCCCGATCCGATCTGACCACCGCCCGCCGCCAGGGCGGTGAGGGCACCGCCGCGGAAGCCGTCGGAGCGGAACTCCTCGGTACCGCCCTCGAGTCCCTTGCCGCCCAGGTGCGAGCTGACCTTCTGCACACCGTGGCCGGCGACGAGCAGTCCCACCAGCAGACGCAGGATCAGAATGCCGGTGTCCACAGGGCTCAGCCGGCCGCGTGCGCGCCGATGACGCTCTGCGCGTACACGACACCCAGGCCGTACGCACCCGCGTGGGCCTTGACGATCTCCATGACCGCGCCGTACGTCTCCTGGCGCGCCCAGTCGCGCTGCAGCTCCAGGAGGACCTGGACCCAGGTCACGGGCACCGCGCCGGCGGCGATCATCCGCTGCAGCGCGTGCTCGTGGGCGGCCGGGCTGACGCCACCGGAGGCGTCGGTCACGACGTACACCTCGTACCCCTGCTCCAGCGCCGAGAGCGCGGGCAGCACCAGGCAGACCTCGGTCCACAGACCCGACAGGATGATCTTCTTGCGCCCGGTCGCCTTGACCGCCGCGACGAGCGCCTCGTCCTCCCAGGCGTTCATCGTGGTGCGGTCGATGGCCTCGTTCTTGGGGAACACCTCGGCCAGCTGGGGCAGCAGGGGCCCGGAGAACGAATCGGCGGCGACCGTGGTCAGGACGGTCGGCACGTCGAACGCCTGAGCCGCCTTGGCGAGACCCACGGTGCTGTTGATGATCGCGGCACGATCGCCGCTCCCGGTGCCGAAGAACATCTGCGGCTGGTGGTCCACGAAGAGCATGACTGCGTTGTCGGGAGTGAGCAGGTCCTTGCTCGGAGCGGCCTGCACCTTGTTGATGTCGAACATGAGGGGTCCCTTCGAAGCGATCGGTAACGTGCCCGCCGCATCGGCGGCTCGGCACTTCTTCAAGCTACGAGCGACCGGGCCGACCGCGTTGACCTCCTGCGCCCAGGAGTTGGCACGACAGCGCACAACCGGTCAAGGATGGGAGCCGTGCAATGTCACCGGCGCGAACCGGGCAAGGTCGCGACGTCGGCACCCCGAGGTGATCGCGCAGAGAACAGCTGCTGGCTGCTCGCTCAGAGGCGTGTCCCCCGCCGTGCCTCCGCAACCGGTCCTCGGTCAACTCGACTGTCCGTGCCTGCGGATTCCGCGACCGTTCGCCGTGGGGCACCTGGCTCACCACACCCGCCTGTACCAACGCGGAAGCTCAGCCGAGCGACTTCACACATCTTGGCTCCCGCCCTGTTGCTCAACGGCGAAGCCGAAGCGAACCAGGCAGGCAGGACAAAAGAGGCCATCAGCTCAGCAGCGGGCGCTGCCCGGCCCTGATGGCGGCCGCCGGCTGACAAGGCGCGCTGTCTGAAAGGCGCTGGTCGGCCTGGAGACTTGGGCAGGGTTGCGGGTCTTCGGCACGGGGCCGGACGAGCCCTTCGCGGTGGCCGGTGGGGCGCCGGCCGCCGTCGGTGTCCCCGGCGGGCAGGGCCCGGGCCGTCACGCGGCCTGGGTGGTCCAGGGTCACCACTGCGGGGCGGCCTCTTCGCCGACGGGCCCGGCGGGACGCACCCGCGCAAGGCCCAGGCCGCGCCTCAGCCTCCTTCCACCCGAGCGCAGGTGACTCCAGCCGCCGAGCGAAAGCCAAGCCGTCCCCCCACAGCACCGCGTGACGTTCACGGAGCTGTTGCTTACGTGAGCGCCGTACGCACGCGAGTCGATGCCATGCCTCCGCGGCAGACCCGAACCGAAGCCGAAGCATGGATCAGCTGGGCAGCAACCACCGTCGAGCGCCTCGACCCCCTGGCCACGCCACCCCGACTGCCCGACATCCCCGAACCACGAGCCGACGACGTCAGGCCCTTCCTCGGGCACTGGAGCCCCTACGGCCCCTGACGCGACACCCGCCTGACACCCCAGCGAATCATCACGGAACGTCAGCACCGAGATGCGAACGGGCGGGGACGACCAACGGCTCGGAAGCCTGCCTCCCCGCCCCTTCGAGGGGCCCACCGCCACACGGCTGAGGGCTCCGTCAGCGGTCACCAACCACACATGACGACCCGTCAAGAATTGCGCCGTTCGTGCGTCATACGTGCGTCACGTGCGTCGAACATGCGTCAAGACATCGCACCTGGCGCACGTAACACCCATCACGCAGACTCGGAGAAACAGCAGGTCAGTGGCCCTTTTCGGCGGGCTCAAGGATCGCAACGCACTCCACGTGATGCGTCATCGGAAACAGGTCGAACGCCCGCAGCGTCCGCACCTTGTAGCCACCCTCCCGGAAGTACGCCAGGTCGCGGGCCAGTGCCGCCGGGTCGCAGGCGACGTACGCGATGCGGCGGGCGCCCAGGCCGGTCAGGTGCTTCACCGTCTGCTTGCCCGCGCCCGCGCGCGGCGGGTCGAGGACGATCAGGTCGCACTCGGTGATGCCGGTGCGGGGCAGGACCTGCTCGACCTTGCCGTGCTCGATGCGGACCCGGTCGAGGTCCTTCAGGTTGTGGCGGGCGTCCTCGACGGCGCGCTTGCCGGACTCGATGCCGAGCACCGCGCCCTTCTCGCCGATGCGCTGGCCGAGGGCTCCGGCGAACAGGCCGACGCCGCAGTAGAGGTCGAGGGCCGTGTCGTTCTTGCGGGGCAGCAGGCCCTGCATGACCGCGCGGACCAGGGTGTTGGCGGCCTGCGGGTGGACCTGCCAGAAGCCGCCGGAGCCGACGCGGTACGTGCGGTCGTCGGCGCGTTCGCGCACGAAGCCGCGGCCGTGGACCCGGTGGACGCCGCCGTCGCGTTCGTCGACGCGCAGGACCGAGACCGGCTTGTCGAGCTCGACGAGCGGCAGCCGGGCGCCGGGCTTCGGGGTGAGGATGACCTGGCGGTCGTTGGAGCCGGTGGCGGTGATGGCTTCCACCGAGGCCATGCCGGTCCAGTCGCGCTTCTCGATGCCGAGTTCGGAGACTCCGGGCGCCGCGATCATGCAGTGCTCGATCGGCTCGACGTCGTGCGAGCGGTGCTTGCGCAGGCCGGCCCGGCCGTTCTCGTCGATGGCGTACTGGACGCGGGTGCGCCACGCGGGCACCTCGCCCTTGGGGAGCTTGTCGCCCTCGGCGGGCATGACGGTGCCGTCCCAGCCCGCCTCCTCGGGGGTGAGGCCGGCGAGGCGCTGGAGCTGTTCGGCGATGACCTCGCCCTTGAGCCGCCGCTGGGCGCCCGGCTTGGCGTGCTGCCAGTCGCAGCCGCCGCACTTGCCGGGGCCGGCGTACGGGCAGGGGGCCTCGACGCGGTCCTTGGACGGTTCGATGATCGTGACGGCGTCGGCCCGCAGGAAGCGGGAGTCCTTCGCGCCGTCGGTGACCCGTGCGACGACCTTCTCGCCGGGGAGGGTGTGCCGCACGAAGAGGACCCGGCCCTCCGCGGTACGGGCGATGCAGTGGCCGCCGTGGGCGACGGGACCCACCTCGACCTCGTACTCCGTGCCGATCAGTGAGTCCCCGGTCTGCGAGTCCTCGGCCGGCGACGAGGGGGTTTCGTTCTGCATGAGGGGGTGGCTCCAGAGATCAAAGGAAAAACGGCCGGACAACAACCCACAAGTCTACGTGGGTGGCGTCCGGCCGCTTACCAAACGGCGGGCACGGGGAGTCAGCTCTTGCTGGGCTCCTTGGTCCTTCGTTCCACGGGGCCCCGGCGCACCGAACCCGGAGCGTTCCAGTCCGCGCGCTTCCTGGCGCGCTTCTTCGCGGCCTCGGAGGATTCCAGCTGGTACGGGACGGACGTCACCATGACACCGGGGGTGAACAGCAGCCGCCCCTTGAGGCGCAGGGCGCTCTGGTTGTGCAGCAGATGCTCGTACCAGTGGCCGACCACGTACTCCGGGATGTAGACGCTCACCACATCGCGCGGGCTCTCCCGGCGGAGGCTCTTCACGTAGTCGATGACCGGGCGGGTCACCTCGCGGTACGGGGAGTCGAGGATCTTCAGCGGAATATTGATGCCGCGCCGCTCCCAGTCCTCCTTGAGCGCCTTCGTCTCGGCCGGGTCGACGCTGATGGAGAGCGCCTCCAGATGGTCGGAGCGGATCAGCTTGGCGTACGCGAGCGCGCGCAGCGTGGGCCGGTGCAGCTTGGAGACCAGGACGATGGAGTGGACCCGGGAGGGCTTCATGCTGTCGTCGGACGGGGCCTCGTCGGCGGAGATCTCCTCGGCGACGCGGTCGTAGTGCCTGCGGATCGCGGTCATCGTCCCGTAGAAGATCACCATGCCGAGCAGGGCGACCCAGGCACCGTGGGTGAACTTGGTCACCAGGACGACCACGAGGACGAGGCCGGTCAGGAAGGCGCCGAAGGCGTTGATCGCGCGGGAGCGGATCATGTGGCGGCGCTTGTCGGCGTCCTTCTCGGTGCGCAGGTGGCGGTTCCAGTGGCGGACCATGCCGGTCTGGCTGAGCGTGAAGGACACGAACACGCCGACGATGTAGAGCTGGATCAGCCGGGTCGAGTCGGCGCCGTAGATGACGACGAGCAGGGCGGCCGCGCCGGCGAGCAGCACGATGCCGTTGGAGAACGCGAGGCGGTCGCCGCGGGTGTGCAGCTGGCGCGGCAGGTAGCGGTCCTGGGCGAGGATCGAGCCGAGCACCGGGAAGCCGTTGTACGCCGTGTTCGCCGCAAGGAACAGCACCAGGGCGGTGGCCGCGGCGAGCACGATGAACAGGAAGCTGCCGTTGCCGAAGACGGCCTCGGCGACCTGCGTGATCACCGGGTCCTGTACATAGCCGGGGCCGACCGGCACACCGCCTTTCAGCAGGTCCTGCCCCGGGTTCTCGGCCATCCGGACGTCGGTGACCAGGGCGAGGGCGATGATGCCGACGAGCATGGTGATGGCGAGCACGCCCATCATCGAGAGCGTCGTCGCCGCGTTCTTGGACTTGGGCTTGCGGAAGGCCGGGACGCCGTTGGAGACCGCCTCGACGCCGGTGAGCGCGGCGCAGCCGGAGGAGAAGGCGCGCAGCAGCAGGAAGACAAGGGCGAAGCCCGCGAGGCCCTCCTGCTCCGCCTTGATGTGGAAGTCGGCGGTGGGCGCGCGCATGGTGTCGCCGAGCACGAGAGTGCGGAAGGCACCCCACGCGATCATGATGAAGACGCCCACGACGAACACGTACGTCGGAATCGCGAAGAGCGACCCGGACTCCTTGACGCCGCGCAGGTTCATCAGCGTCAGCAGCAGGATCACCGCGACGGCGCACAGCACCTTGTGCTCGACCACGAACGGGATCGCCGAGCCCAGGTTCTCGATGCCGGAGGTGATGGAGACGGCGACGGTGAGGACGTAGTCCACGAGCAGCGCGCTGGCGACCGTCAGGCCGGCCTTGGGGCCGAGGTTGGTGGTGGCGACCTCGTAGTCGCCACCACCGCTGGGGTACGCGTGCACGTTCTGCCGGTACGACGCCACCACGGTGAACATCACCATCACGACCGCCAGGGCGATCCACGGGCTGAAGTGGTACGCCGACACGCCCGCGACAGACAGGACGAGCAGAACCTCGCCAGGCGCGTAGGCAACGGAGGACAGGGCGTCGGAGGCGAAGACGGGGAGGGCGATGCGCTTCGGCAGGAGCGTTTCTCCGAGCCGGTCACTGCGCAGTGCGCGCCCGATCAGGATCCGTTTGGGCACGTCGGTCAGTTTGGACACGCAGAGGATCGTAAGCGTTCCGTATGGAGGCCGCTCACACACCACCCCCGTCGCCCTGCAATCTCCTGCACATAGCCGAGAACGCCACGGATTCCTTAACGGAATCCTTGCACTCACCGGCTACGAGAACAGCGCGCTGTAACCGTTCAGTGCCGGTTGGCCACCGAGATGGGCGTAGAGGACGGTGGCGTTCCGGTCGATCTCGCCGCGCGCCACGAGGTCGACGGTGGCGGCCATCGACTTCCCCTCGTAGACGGGGTCGGTGATCATGCCCTCGGTGCGGGCGGCCAGCCGCATGGCGTCGAGGGTGGTGTCGTCGGGGATGCCGTACGTCCCCGCGTGGTACCGCTCGTCCAGTTCGATGTCGTCGACGGTGATGTCCCGCCGCACGCCGATGAGCTGCGCGGTGGCGGCGGCGATCCTGGCGATCTGGTCGCGGGTACGGGTGGGCTCGGCGGAGGCATCGACGCCCAGGACGCGGCGGGGGCGGCCGCCCGCCTCCTCGATGGCGGCGAAGCCCGCGACCATGCCGGCCTGGGTGGAACCGGTCACCGAGCAGACGACGACGGTGTCGAAGAAGACGCCGAGCTCGCGTTCCTGCTCGGCCACCTCGTACGCCCAGCCCGCGAAGCCGAGTCCGCCGAGCGGATGGTCGGAGGCGCCGGCCGGGATGGCGTACGGACGTCCCCCGCCCTCCTCGACCTGGCGCAGCGCCTCTTCCCAGCTCTCCTTGACGCCGATGCCGAACCCGGCGCGCACCAGGCGGACATCGGCGCCCGCGAGGCGGCTGATCAGGATGTTGCCGACCTTGTCGTAGACGGCATCGGGCCACTCCACCCAGCTCTCCTGGACGAGTACGCACTTCAGGCCCGCCCGGGCCGCGACCGCCGCCACCTGACGGGTGTGGTTGGACTGCACGCCGCCGATCGAGACGAGCGTGTCGCAGCCCTTCGCCAGGGCGTCGGCCACGAGGTATTCGAGCTTGCGGGTCTTGTTGCCGCCGTACGCGATGCCGGAGTTGCAGTCCTCGCGTTTGGCCCAGACCGCCGCGCCGCCGAGGTGGGCAGTGAGACGGTCGAGGCGGTGCACGGGCGAGGGGCCGAAGAGGAGCGGATAGCGGGCGTACGAGGAGAGGGAGGCGGAGGGGGCGGAGGTGGTCATGGGGCTCCTGACGTCATGGGGTGGCGGGTTCGGCGGGCTTCTGCGGTTCCGGTGGTTGCTGCGGTCGGCCGGTCAGGGCGCGTCGGCCGATGTCCCGTCGGCGGGTTCGTCGTCGGCGGGTTCGTCAGCCAGCTCTTCGAGGGCACGCCAGATCTCCGCGGTGATCCGGGCGGCGGCATCCGCATCGCGCGCCGCGCACGCCTCGATCAGCCGGTCGTGCAGTCCGGCCGAGCCGTGCGCAGCGCTCTCCGTACCGAACTGCCGCCATTCCAGGCGCCGGATCAGCGGCGTGTACCGCTCGACGGTGGCGGCGACGGCGCGATTGCCGCAGGCGGTGACGAGGACGTCGTGCAGCTCGTCGTCGGCGCGCAGCGCGCCCGCGACGTCACCGCCCCGGGTCGCGGCCCGGAAGCGGTCGTTCGCCGCGCGCATCGCCGTGATGTCCGCGTCGGCGAGCAGGGGTACGGCGGTGCGGGCGGCCAGTTCCTGCATGGCGCGTACGACGGCGGCGGCGTCGCGCACGTCGCGCGGGACGAGCTGTGTCACCCGCGTATAGCTCTGCGGTTTGCTCTCGACGAGACCTTCGCCGGTGAGCCGGGACAGGGCGTCGCGGACCGGGGCACGGGAGAGTCCGAGCCGTTCGGCGAGGTCGGCGTCGCGCACGGACGCGCCGGGTGGGATTTCGCCACGGACGATGGCGTCGCGGATGGCCCCGTACGCGGTGTCCCGCAGCAGAGTCCGTTGGACGGGCCGGAGAGTCTCCATGAACTGACATGTTAGATGTCTGTGAGCTCTCGGCTCAAGGGTCCGGACCCCGGGCCCGATGTCATGTGCTGTGCACACGGTCGGCACCCGGCGACGCGCACCGACCCCCGGCGTTCCGCTTTACCACCCCTTTGCAGGCACCGCCACCGTGAAAGCACACTCGAATGAGGCGACGCGTCCGTGGCCGCATAAGCTCATCCCGGGCAACGCCGAAAAACGTTGCCCCGTTGTTTGCCCGGCAAGCTGAGGAAAGAGTGTGAGCAGGGTGTTTTCGCAGGTCAGCCGGACGACCAGGACTGCGAGGTAGGCGCAAGGTGCACATCGTCATCATGGGCTGCGGGCGAGTAGGAGCCGCTCTCGCGCAGACCCTGGAACAGCAGGGGCACACAGTCGCCGTGATCGACCAGGACCCCACGGCGTTCCGGCGCCTCGGGTCCGGATTCGGCGGACGGCGGGTCACCGGCGTCGGTTTCGACCAGGACACCCTCCGTGAGGCGGGGATCGAGGAAGCCGGTGCGTTCGCCGCGGTGAGCAGCGGCGACAACTCGAACATCATCGCCGCCCGGGTGGCCCGCGAGATGTTCGGCATCGAGAACGTCGCGGCGCGGATCTACGACCCGCGGCGTGCCGAGGTCTACCAGCGGCTCGGCATCCCCACGGTCGCCACCGTGCGCTGGACCGCGGACCAGATGCTGCGGCGGCTGCTGCCGTCGGGTGCCGAGCCCCTGTGGCGCGACCCGAGCGGTGGTGTTCAGCTCGCCGAGGTGCACACCACGCCGTCGTGGATCGGGCACAAGATCAGCACGCTGCAGGAGGAGACGGGCGTCCGCGTGGCATTCCTCACCCGACTGGGCGAAGCCATACTGCCTTCGTCGCAGACGGTGCTGCAGGAGGGCGATCTCGTCCACGTGATGATGCGTACGGACGAGATCGCGAAGGTCGAGGCGGCCTTCGCCGAGGGCCCTGAGGAGGGCGGTCACTGATGCGTGTCGCGATTGCCGGGGCCGGCGCGGTGGGCCGTTCCATCGCGGGCGAGCTGCTGGAGAACGGCCACGAGGTGCTGCTCGTGGACAAGGCGCCGACCGCCATCTCGGTGGAGCGGGTGCCGATGGCCGAGTGGCTGCTCGCGGACGCCTGCGAGATCACCTCGCTGGACGAGGCGGCGCTCCAACGGTGCAATGTCGTGATCGCCGCGACCGGCGACGACAAGGTGAACCTGGTCGTCTCGCTGCTCGCCAAGACGGAGTACGGCGTGCCGCGGGTCGTCGCCCGGGTCAACAACCCGAAGAACGAGTGGTTGTTCAACGAGTCGTGGGGCGTCGATGTCGCGGTCTCCACGCCGCGTCTGATGTCCGCGCTGGTCGAGGAGGCGGTGAGCGTCGGCGATCTGGTCCGGCTGCTGCGCTTCAGCCACGGCGACGCCAACCTGGTCGAGCTGACGCTGCCCCCGGAGTCGGCTCTCGCCGGTACCCAGGTCGGCGATGTGGCGTGGCCGGAGGACACCTCGCTGGTCACCATCATCCGCGGTACGCGGGTGCTGACGCCGAGCTCCGAGGAGACGCTGGAGGCCGGTGACGAGCTGCTGTTCGTGGCCGCCCAGGCGCGCGAGGAGCAGCTGGAGGACCTCCTCTCGGTGCGCCGCGAGATCAGCGGCGGCTGACGGAAGCCGTCCCGTATTCCTGTACGC